>NZ_CAXTGZ010000004.1:0-35341 GCF_964243625.1 uncultured Caballeronia sp. | reverse complement strand
GCCCGGCGATGCGCTGCCGCTGCGCTCAGGCGCAACACGATCAGCACCATGCCGTCGGCGCCGAGATCGGCCAGGGTGTGAACGCCGTCGGCGAGAAGACCATCCGAAAAAGCCATCCATCCAATGACGATCTGCACCGTCATCAGCACCGCATTCAAAAGGACACTCGCTTGGGCTGCTCTGAAGGCAGAGACAGTGTCATGCTTTTCGCGGCCGTACTCGGACGTCGACGACATCGTGGGGACTGTTTTTTGTGGTGGTACAGCACCGTAACCGCGTCGCGTGGCGAAGATATGACACGGAGGCGTTGAACGGAAGCAGTCGGGCAGAAACGAGCGGACAACAAAAAACCCCGCGAGCCAAAAGCATCACGGGGTTTCTCGATGTTTCCTTACTGCCTGAATCTTTGGTGCCCAAGAGAGGACTCGAACCTCCACACCTTGCGGCGCATGGACCTGAACCATGTGCGTCTACCAATTCCGCCACCTGGGCCAAGCGGTACAGCGAAGACCGGTATTGTAGCCAACCGTCCCGCGCTGTCAATGGGCGAGTGAGAAATAGCCGGTTGCCGGCTGTTCAAGACCCTAAACGATACCCACCGGCACGCGGCGCGCAAGCGCGCACATCAGCTCGTATCCGATCGTGCCTGCGCTGCTCGCGACATCGTCTATGCGGATCTGGCCGCCCCACAATTCCACGCGCGAACCCACGCGTGCGGCGGGAACGGGCGTGAGGTCGACGGTCAGCATATCCATCGATATCCGTCCAACCAGACGCGTCTTCACGCCGTCCACCGCGACCGGCGTGCCGGTTGGCGCGTGCCGTGGATATCCGTCGGCATAACCGCACGCGACCACGCCGATACGCATCGCGTGCGGCGCCGTGAAGGTGCGCCCGTATCCGACGGTTTCGCCCTCACGCAGTGTCTGGACGCCGATCAATTCGCTGCGCAGGGTCATGGACGCCTGAAGCGGCACATCGGCGATATGTTCGGTCATACCCGTCGGCGACGCGCCATACAACACGATTCCCGGGCGGACCCAGTCCCGATGCGTGCGCGGATGCCAGAGCACCGATGCCGAATTCGCGAGGCTGCGTTGTCCCGGCATGCCGGCGGTGGTGGCATCGAAGCGGTCCATCTGCCAGTCCACTTCGCCTTCGTCAGCGTTGGCGAAGTGGTTCATCAGCGTGATCTCTCCAATATTCACGCATTCGCGCGCGCGGTCCCACGCGGCGCGATAGACGTCCGGCGCAAAACCCAGGCGGTTCATGCCCGAGTTCATCTTGAGATAGATATCGATGGGACGCGTTGCTTTGCAGCTCGCTAGCAGCGCGAGTTGTTCATCGCAATGGACGGCGGTGGTCAGGCGGTATCGATCGGCAATCTGCACGTCTTCTGTCGTGAAAATGCCTTCGAGCAGGAGAATCGGTTTGGTCCAGCCGAGTTCGCGCACGCGGACTGCTTCGTTCAGGTCGAGCAGACCAATGCCGTCCGCTGCGTCCAGCCCCGAATAAATCCGTTCGATGCCGTGACCATAGGCGTCCGCCTTCACGATGCCCCAGATGCGCGCCCCGGCAACTTTCTGTCTGGCGACTTCGAGATTGTGCCTGACGGCGTTTGGGTGGATTTCGGCGAAGATCGGGCGTGGCATGGCAGAGGAGTATATGGGGAGTAGAAACCGTCAGGGGCGGATCGCGTTCTGCCTGAAGGCAAGCCAGGCGGGACCGGAAGCGCCGGATCGTAGGGATTGCCACTATCGTAACGACGCGCACGCAGTTTTTGTTTTTGTATTAATGCGCTTGCGTAGGTGTATCGACTGACATTCGAGCTGTCGTTATGGCTGGGGCTTGGAGCCGGAAACGAAAAAACCTTCCGGTTAAGGAAGGCTTTTTGTAAAACAAGGCTGCTTTTGCGGAGCAGAAACTACGTGCATCAACTTCTACTACGAACCGCGAAGCCTTGCTTCAGCTTTTTGGTGCCCAAGAGAGGACTCGAACCTCCACACCTTGCGGCGCATGGACCTGAACCATGTGCGTCTACCAATTCCGCCACCTGGGCAGTGTGCGTATGCAGCAAAGAACGTAATTATAGCCGGGCTTGTCGCCCTGTCAAGCATTTTGAGACCCAAAGTGAAACGGGGCCGCGAGCCATTGTCCATATGGCTTAAGCGCCGATATGGCCTCGTTTGCGGGTGTTAGAATGATTCGCAGACTATTCGTGAACGAACCGGAACAACGTTAAGCGCAACGTCCCGGCAACGCGCCGGCCCACCGCTTTCAGGACGGCGGGTAAAGTCAGGACGGGAAGCCCGGAGCGCGTTACCCGTGCGTTGCCCGATTAACCGCGACATTCAGTTAGACGAGAAGAGATCATCGATAAGCCCTTGAACAAATATCCGTATCCGATTCCGAGCCGCGAAGAAATTCTCGGCGTGTTGCGCACGAGCGAAGCCCCGCTTGCTGCGAACGACATCGCTGAAGCTCTGTCGATCAAGCGCCAGGAGCGCGAAGGATTTTTCAAGCGATTGGGAGCCATGGAGCGCGACGGCCAGGTCCGTCTCGACAAACGCGGCTACTACCAGCTCACGCATCCCTCGAATTTCGTGGCGGGCCGGGTCCAGGGCCATCGCGACGGTTTCGGTTTCCTGATTCGCGACGACGGCCAGGACGACCTGTTTTTGCCCAACGGCGAAATGCAGAAGGTCATGCACAACGACCGCGTGCTCGCGCGGATCGTCGGCTATGACCGCCGCGGACGTCCCGAAGGCCATATTGTCGAAGTCACGGATCGCGCGAATAAACGCATTATCGGCAGGCTGATCAGCGAAAACGGCGCGCTGATTCTCGTTCCCGAAGACAAGCGCATCGGTCACGACATCCTGATCACGCAAAACCCGAAGAAAGCGAAAGTGGGGCAGGTGGTATCGGTGGATCTCACCGATTTTCCGAGCCGTCACTCGCAGCCGCTCGGGCGTGTGGTCGAAGTGATCGGCGATATCGACGACCCGGGCATGGAAATCGAGATCGCGGTGCGCAAATACGGCGTGCCGCACGAGTTCAGCGATCGCGCGCTCGAGCAGGCGTCGAAGCTGCCAGACGAAGTGCGTCCGGCTGACATCCGGCATCGCGTGGATTTGCGCGATGTGCCGCTCGTGACCATCGACGGTGAAGACGCACGCGACTTCGACGACGCCGTGTATTGCGAACCCATGAATGTCGGTCGGGGTACAGGCTTTCGCTTGCTGGTCGCGATTGCCGACGTCTCGCATTACGTGCGCCCGAATGAAGCGCTGGACGTGGACGCGCTCGATCGCAGCACGTCGGTGTATTTCCCGCGCCGCGTGATTCCGATGTTGCCGGAAAAGCTGTCGAACGGCTTGTGTTCGCTGAATCCGCAGGTTGATCGTTGCGTGCTGGTCTGCGACATGGTGATCACCGCGCGTGGCGAGATCAAGGCGTACCAGTTCTACCCGGCTGTGATGCATTCGGCGGCGCGGTTGACGTACACGGAAGTTGCATCTGTCCTGACCAATACGAAGGGACCCGAAGCTGCGAAGCGCGCTGATCTTCTGCCGCAATTGCAGAATCTCTATGGCGTGTACAAGTCGCTGCACGCGGCGCGCCAGAAGCGCGGCGCGATCGACTTCGATACGACCGAGACGTATATCGTATGTAACGCGCAGGGCAAGATCGAGCAGATCGTGCCGCGTCACCGGAACGACGCGCACAGGCTGATCGAGGAGTGCATGCTGGCGGCGAACGTCTGCGCCGCGGACTTCCTGAAGCGCAACAAGCACCCGGGGTTGTATCGCGTGCATGCCGGGCCTACGCCCGAAAAGCTCGAGAATCTGCGTGCGTTCCTGCGTGGCGTGGGGCTGGCGTTGGGCGGTGGCGAGAAGCCGCACGCAAGCGATTACGCCGCGCTCATGGCGATGGTTCGTGACCGGCCGGATGCGCAAATGCTGCAAAGCATGGTGCTGCGTTCCATGCAGCAAGCCGTGTACAGCCCTGACAACATCGGCCACTTTGGACTCGCGTATGAAGCGTATGCCCACTTCACGAGCCCGATCCGCCGATATCCGGATTTGCTCACGCATCGCGCGATCTACGCCATCCTGCAAGGCAAGAAGTACCAGCCTGAAGTCGGTCACGACGTCACGCTCAGCACCGGCTTGACGAAAGCCGCACGCGCCATGCAGAAGTCCGACGACGAGTCGCGCAGCCGTCAGCGCAACAACGTCGCGATCTGGGAAGAACTCGGACTGCATTGTTCGTCGAATGAACGGCGTGCCGACGAGGCCTCGCGCGACGTGGAAGCCTGGCTCAAGTGCTATTTCATGCGCGACAAGCTTGGCGAAGAGTACGGCGGCATGGTCAACGGCGTGACGACGTTCGGCATTTTCGTGCAACTGGATTCGTTGTTCATCGAAGGGCTGGTGCATATCACCGAGCTCGGTGCGGACTACTTCCAGTACGACGAGATCAAGAACGAGTTGCGCGGCGAACGCACGGGCATCCGCTACCGCATGTCGGATCGTGTGCGCGTGCAGGTGAGCCGCGTGGATCTGGATTCGCGCAAGATCGACTTCCGTCTCGTCCGCGATACACCCGTCAAGCCGCCCGGCCGTTCATCGGCGCCGGCTGCGGCGGTTGAGCACGCGGGCGTCAACGGTGCCGGTCCGCGTGTCCGTTCGTTGCCGGCCGACGAAGGCAGCAGCGTGAACGGGCGCCGGCGTGATCGCGGCGGCAAGAAGGCCGCGGCGCAAGCGGCAGGCAAGGCGGCAGCCGCCGCGTTGCCGCCGACCATCGCGAAAGATCTGGCGGTGGCGAAAAAGCGCGGCGCTGTCACGAAGCCGGCGGCGAAAAGTCACCCGCCGCGCAAGAAGCGCTAAAAGAAGTACTGAGGCGGCGCGGGTTTTCATCGAGTAACGAGGATGCCGCACGCCTCGGTTTGAAATGCGCGGCCCGATGCACGATGCATCCGGGCCGCGTTTCCATTTTGTTTTGTTTGAATACGGTCTGGTCCAGTCATGTCACGTCTTAAAGTTTTGTATGGTTTTCACGCGGTGACCGCACGGGTTCGCGCGGATGCATCGACGATCGAAGAGATTCTCTACGATCCGACCCGCAAGGACCGGCGCATGACGGATTTCCTGCGCACCGCGAAAGAAGCGGGCATTCGCCTGATCGCCGCCGACGAAGCGCGCCTCTGGGGGCTGTCTGGCAACGTCGGTCATCAGGGTGTGGTCGCACGCGCGTCCGACATGCCGCTTGCGCAAAACCTGGCGGAGCTGCTCGATGGCGTGAGCGGCACGCCCTTGCTGCTCGTGCTCGATGGCGTGACCGATCCGCATAACCTCGGCGCATGCCTGCGTGTCGCCGATGCGGCCGGCGCCCATGCCGTGATCGCTCCGCGCGATCGTTCAGCGGGATTGAACGCAACGGCCGCGAAGGTCGCGAGCGGCGCGGCTGAAACCGTGCCGTACATCACGGTGACGAATCTGGCGCGCGCGTTGCGCGAGTTGAAAGATGCCGGCGTGTGGGTGATCGGCACGTCGGGCGATGCGACGGCGAGCGTCTACGAGACCAAGCTCGATGGACCCGTTGCGATCGTGGTCGGCGCGGAAGGCGAGGGCATGCGGCGCCTTACCGGCGAGACCTGCGACGAAATCATGAAGATCCCGATGGCCGGCAGCGTCGAGAGTCTGAATGTATCGGTGGCGAGCGGGATTTGCCTGTTCGAAGCGGTGCGTCAGCGGTCGGTGAAGAAGTAAGCGCACGTGAAGCGGTTCATTTCTGCGATTGCAAGCGGCGTGTTATGTGTGCTGCTCGCCGCCTGTTCCACCACCCAGGTCGATCGCGGCGCGTACATTGCCGACACGCGCTATCACGCGCCGAGCGTCGATTCACGCGTGCGTTTCCTCGTGATGCACTACACGCAAAGCGGTGAAGCGCGATCGCTCGCGGTGCTCACCGGTGACGATGTCAGCGTCCATTACGTGGTGCCGGATGCGCCGCGCATCGAGAATGGCGAGCCGGTGGTGTACCAGCTCGTGCCGGAAACCGAGCGCGCGTGGCACGCGGGCAAGAGCGAATGGCAGGGCACGACGGAGCTGAATGCGGCATCGATAGGCATTGAAAACGTGAACGTCGGTCCCATCGATACCCGCCAAGGCCGCACTTGGGCGCCATACCCGCCGGCTCAGGTCGACGCGATCGTGAAGCTTGCGAAGGACATCGTCACGCGCTACAAGATTCCGCCCACGCGCGTGGTGGGCCACAGCGATATCGCGCCGCAACGCAAGATCGATCCGGGTCCTGCGTTCCCGTGGCGCACACTCTACGACAACGGCATAGGCGCCTGGCCCGACGACGCAACCGTCGCGCAGCATCTCGCGGGCCGCGATCCGAAGTCTTTGGTCGACGTGGCTGCGTTGCAGCAAAAACTTCATCGATACGGCTACGAAGTCGCAACCGACGGCGTGCTGGACGACAAGACGCGCAAGGTCATCGCTGCGTTCCAGATGCACTTTCGTGCTACCGATTACGCCGGCAATCCGGACGCGGAAACCGACGCCATCGCTTCAGCCTTGCTCGACAAGTACCTTCCCTAAAGGCTTATCCCGCCCATGTCAGAACTTTTCCTTCCCTTTCGTTCGGTGCACATGACGTGCGCCGCGCTTAGCATCCTCGGATTTTTTATCCGCTGGATCTGGATGCTGCGCGACTCGCCGATGCTGCAAAAACGCGCCGTGAAAGTGGTGCCGCATATCGTCGATACGCTATTGCTGCTCAGCGCCATCGTGCTTGTCGGCATCATCGGTTTCGGGCCGAACGCCGCGTGGCTTTCGGCGAAGATTGCAGGATTGATCGTGTATATCGTGCTCGGGACGTTTGCGCTGAAACGCGGTCGCACAAAAGGCGCGCGTGCAGTGTTCGGCGTGCTCGCTATCCTCGTGTTCGCGTTTATTGCGTCGGTCGCGCGCACGCACAATCCGCTCGGCTTCTTGATGCACGTCTGAGCGTCTAGAATTCAGGTTTACCTCTTCCAAGCTGTCACCCTTGCCATGACCCAAGATGAACTGAAGCAACTGGTCGCCGCCGAAGCGGCCGCCTACGTCCACGCCAACGTACCCGAAGGCGCGGTGATCGGCGTCGGCACGGGCACGACGGCGAATTGTTTTATCGATGCCATCGCGAGCGCGAAGTCGCGGTATCGCGGGGCGGTATCGAGTTCGCTTGCAACCACCGCGCGGCTCGAAGCGCACGGGTTCCAGGTGCTCGAACTCAACGAAATCGAGTCATTGCCTGTGTACGTGGACGGCGCCGATGAAATCGATGCACACGGCGCCATGATCAAAGGCGGCGGCGGGGCGCTGACGCGCGAGAAGATCGTGGCGTCGGTTGCGGACGTGTTTGTGTGTATTGCCGATGGCAGCAAGCGCGTCGACGTGCTCGGCAACTTTGCGTTGCCAATCGAAGTCGTGCCAATGGCGCGTACCGCAATCGGGCGTCGCGTGATTGCCTTAGGCGGCGTGCCGGTGCTGCGCGTGAACACGGACGGCTCGCCCTTCATCACGGATAACGGCAACGAGATCATCGACGTGAAGGCGCTCAAGATCACCGACCCGATCGCGCTCGAGGCGATGGTCAACGGCTGGGCGGGCGTGGTGACCGTGGGTCTTTTCGCGGCGCGTGGTGCGAATGTTTGTCTTTTGGGAACGGCGGGCGGTGTCGAGCGGATCGATTACATCGCTCGATGATGCTTGCTTGAATATAAAACGCAGGATGCGCACGGGGTCAGGCGCGCGGTGAGCCTTTCACGGCTGCCGCGCGTTTTTTTATTCCCGCCAACGCTCAATGATCTGTTTCGCTAAACTACATTCATAGTCAGATCAATCCGATGCGTGGCACAAGGGCGATCATTCAAACTAGGTACGTCGCTGGAGCCAGTGCTTCAAGCCCGTCAATCAGAGTGACCGCGAACGTTTCGTCGGCATTGACCCTCAACAGGTTGAATCTCATCTCTCGCTGGGCGCGGCATCAAGGTCTTAACAATTACGGGAATGAAGCGATGCACAACAATCTTCGCAAGACACTCGACGCGTCCTATATCCGCCTGAGAAGCATGGAACCGTCGCCTACGGCGTTCGCCGGCAACTACGCGTTATGCCTCGGCGTGATCATGGGTGGACAAACCTGCAGGGGAATGACAATGAAAGAAGCGGAGAGCGAACGCGCTTACCTTGCGATGCTCGCCGCGATGTATGAGATCAAGCTGGGCGTGCCCGGCAACTTCAGTACTCGGTAACGCACTTATCGACTGTTCACGGAAATGGCGCGGCATTGATTCATGCCGGGCCATTTTTTTTTGATTCCGTTTTTAACTATCTGGTTAATCTGACTTCGCTGGCCGGCGCATTTTCGATGACGTTCGTCGATTCCGGCGCATCGTTTCTGCTAGCGAGGGTTGCGATATCGAACAGCACGCGCGTCATTTGCTGCAAATATCGATCGATGGAAAAGTGCTGGCCCGCATCCGCGTGACCTTGCGCGGCAATACGCTTCGCCATTTCAGGCTCGCGCTGCAAGGTGCTGATGGCAACGGCAAGCTTCGATGCATCGCCGGGTTCTATGACCATGCCGTTCTCGCCATGCCTCACGATCTCCGGCACCGCGCCACCGTTCGACGCGATCACGGGTTTGCCTGCAGCCATTGCTTCGATGATGACAAGACCAAAGGGCTCGGGTTGTGTCGATGCATGAACGATCACGTCCATGGCTTTCATCCACGATGCAACGTCGTGCTGGAAGCCGGCGAAGTGCACGCGGTCGGTGATGCCAAGCGCCTCGGCTTGTGTTCGCAGACTTTGCGCATAGGCGGTCTCGCCGAAAAGCGCATCGCCGACGAGAACCAGATGCGCGTCTGGCACGCGGGCGATTGCATCGATGGCAACATGCTGACCTTTCCATTGCGTGAAGCGGCCAAACAGTCCGACGAGAAATGCATCGCGGGGAAGTCCCAGCACGGTACGGCGTTGTTCGATGACCGCGCTCGCATGACTCGCATCGTCGCCAAAGCGTGTCATGTCCACGCCGTTATGTACGACGGGTACGGCGCTGCGCGGCAAGCCGGTGAGTTTGATCAGCGCGTCGGCGGAAGCGCGTGAATTTGCAACGACATGATCGACGCCGACTTTCACGGCCCATTTGATCAGCGTTAAATGCAAGCGGCCGAAATGTTCACGCGAAACGATGTCATGCACATGCCAGACCGTCGGCTTGCCATGCAACGCGCGGCTGAAGGCGCCGAGGATCAGCGCCTTCTGCGTGTTGAGGAACACCATGTCGAATGATTTTGCGCGCTCGGCAATCATGCGTACCTGACGCAAGATGCCGGGCAGGGCGGCAAGCGCGCCGAATTTCATGCGATCTTTCTTGATGCCCTGAATGCGCGCGTCCGACTCAACCGATACCGTCACACCTTCAGCGTGAAGCCGGTCGCGGAACGGACCATCGGAGAGCAGCAGCACTTCGCTTCGCGGGGTGCATCGAACAGCGAGAGGCAGCAGGCAGATTTCAGCGCCACCGAGCTGACCGCTTTGATCGATGAAAAGAATTTTCGGTTCACCCTGGACTTGCGAAGGCGTGTCTGCACGCATAGGGCTCGTGTCACGTGCGCCGGCCGCGGGCGCCAGGCCCTGATCACGCAGCAGCGTGTTGGCTGGAATCGATAAGCTGGCTGCGGATTTTGTGGGCATCGATGACAGGTATGAGCATTAGCAAACCCGAGGCCGATTAACCCGGCCGCCATGGGTAAATGAAGAGCATTAAGACGACATGAACACAGGACCCATTATTCGCATTGCGATGCTTCTGGTGTGTGGGCGTGCGCACGAAACCATAAAAGGACTCTCTTTAAACTCGCTTCATCGGCAGCAATAGGCTGCGGCATACGGGTTTCATCATGAAAGTGGCTATTGTTCACGACTGGCTGGTGGTGTCGGGCGGCGCGGAGAAGGTGCTTGAGCAGATGATTGCGTGCTTTCCGCAGGCGGATATCTTCAGCCTCGTGGACTTTCTCGAAGACCGTTCGATTGTTCATAACAAGCCCGTCAAGACGTCCTTTATCCAGCGGCTTCCATATGCGGAAAAGAAATATCGCGGGTATTTGCCGTTAATGCCGCTTGCTATCGAGCAGTTTGATTTGTCGAGCTACGATCTCATTCTTTCGAGCTCGCATGCCGTGGCCAAGGGCGTGCTGGTCGGCCCTGATCAGACGCATGTGAGTTATGTGCACTCGCCGATCCGCTACGCGTGGGACCTGCAGCATCAATACTTGCGTGAAGCGCGCCTCGAGCGCGGTCCGCGGTCATGGGTCGCGCGCATGTTGCTGCATTACTTGCGCAATTGGGACGCGCGCTCGGCTAACGGCGTTGACAGGATCATTGCCAATTCGCAGTTCGTTGCGCGCCGGATCATGAAGAGTTACAGGCGTGAGTCGGCGGTCATTGCGCCGCCGGTCGACGTGCAGGCTTTCGAGGTTGGCAGCGAGAAGGGCGATTTCTATTTGACCGCTTCGCGCATGGTGCCTTACAAGCGCATCGATATGATCGTTGAAGCGTTTGCGTCGATGCCGGATCGCAAGCTCGTGGTGATTGGCGACGGTCCGCAGATGGATTTGGTGCGCGCAAAGGCAACGCCCAACGTGAGTATTCTTGGCTATCAGACGTTTGATGTTCTGAAGGATCATATGCAGCGCGCCAAGGCATTTGTCTACGCGGCTGAGGAAGACTTTGGCATTGCGATTGTGGAAGCGCAGGCATGCGGCACGCCGGTGATTGCGTTTGGCAAGGGTGGGGCGCTGGAGTCGGTTGTACCGCTTGGCATGCCGGGGGCAACTGGCATTCATTTTCCTCAGCAGACGGCTGGGTCGCTGTGCGATGCGGTCGAGCGGTTTGAGGATTCGCCGCATGCGTTTTCGGCGCAGGCATGCCGGAAGAATGCTGAGCGTTTCAGTGCTGCGGACTTTCGTCGCAAGTTCATTGTCGAGGTGTTGAACACGATGGCGAAGGCGAATCCTGGCGCCGACAGGGATGTATCGGCGATGGCCGCGCGGGCGTTTGTTAAGGCTGCTTAGGGGTGCGTGTGGGCCAAACTTAGGCCTTTAATCTCGGATAAGGTAGGTAGCACCGTTGCCTGCGCTTGAACAGCGTGGGCTTTTTTTCGTTTGGAGGTTTGGGTTGGTGTTTGGGTTGGTGCTGGGTCGATGCCGGGTTGTTGCTTTTCAGGTCTTCGCGCGTTCCGTCCTGGCTGATCTTTTTCGCACTATTAGCCACTGTGTGCGTGGCGGGACTTCGTTTCTTTGTCCTACGGCTGTTTAGACCGGAGACATGGTTGACACTTGTACGGGGACATAGCTGACACATTTCATAGTGAAATCAGGGGCTGGTTCAGGTCAAGTTCCATCACCCGATGTTGATAAAAATTAAAATCGAACACCCCGTCTTTTTCGGCATTGGGTCGCGCAGCAAGGCTCAGTTTCTCCAGTGACCTCGAGACCTTGAGTTCGTGTCCCCGGAACGTAAAGTGGCCATGCCAGTCGACTTTTACGATCTCGTCGTCGGCACCGTATTCCGGCTCAGGAATCGTGCTGGGCCAAACGCGCGTACTTGGCCGATAGCGCTTGACCGGCGTGCTCAAGCCGATGCCCTCATGCGGGCGCCGGTTGTTGTAAAGCTCGCGCTAGCGCTCGAACTCCGTTTGCGCCTCGCGATGCGTCATAAAGGTCCGCCCGGCCAGTACTTCGGCCTTCAGCGAGCGATGAAACCGATCATTTGGCCGAACTGGCGCGATGCGCCCCACGGCGCGCCGTTATCGGTGTTGATCTGGCGCGGCAGCCCGTAGGTGGCGAACGCCCGTCCCAGATGGGCTTGCACGGTGGCTGTCGTCTCGAACGCGCACGCTTGGAGCACCACGTTGAAGTGTGAATGGTCATCGAGCACGGTCAGCGGATGGCACCGGCCTTCGCCCACGGTAGGAAAGCGGCCCTTGAAATCCATCTGCCACAGCTCGTTGGGCTGCTCGCGCTTGAAGCGCTGCCAGGCGGTGGAATCGGCCGATGCTCGCGGCGTAATCCTGTCGTGGCGATGCAGAATCCCGGTAATCGTGCTGGTGGCCGGCGGCGGCACCGGCGTCTGATCGCGCAGGAACCGGGCGATCTTGCGCGCCCCAGGCGGGGTTGCGCGTGCGCACGCCGAGCACGGGCGGGGTGATCGATGGCGAGTGCAACGGCCGGCGGGGACTGATCGGCCAGTCCGGCGATGCCGTCTTCTTTATATCGATTAAGCCATTTGTAGCCGGTCTGGCGGCTCACACCAAAGCGTCGGCACAAATCGGTAAAGGGCGCGCTTTGATGCAAAGCGAGTTCGACGAACTCCTGGCGCAGTTTCATGGTGTCTCGTGGGTTCCACGGCATGGTCGGATTCGAGGCTGTTGGACTGCTCGAAAGTGTCAACCATGTCTCCGCACACCTGTCAGCTATGTCTCCGGTCTAAACAGCCGTTGGACAAAGAAATCAATTCCCGCCACGGACAGTGGCTAATAGTGCTAAAGAAGACAGCTAAGACAAACCGCGCGAAGAACTAAGCAGCAACACGGCACCAACCCAGCACCACCCCAACCCCACTCGCCAGCACCCCCCCAAAAACCAAATGCCCGCTTCCGCGGGCACCCTTGGCTACTAGCAGCCTTCTGGCTATCTCATGACCTAATGAAAAAACACTCCCCCACCTGCGTTCAATGCTTCACATCAACAGCGGCCGGATCGCTCGAATACGTATAAGCGTAGGCGTAATCATAAGTCCCCTTACGACCACCGCTCTTCGCCGGCATTGCATTCAACACGCCACCCACAACCCTGGCGCGAGCGCGCTTGAGCTTCTTCAGCGCATCCGCAATATTCTTCTCAGAGTGAGCCCCCGAACGCATCACGAGCACCGTCGATCCAGCCAGGCTCGCGATCACCGCAGCATCCGGCACAGCCAGCAACGGCGGCGTATCGACAATCACCAGATCGAACTGTTTCTCAAAGGCCTGCAGCAACGTAGCAAACCGGCTCGACGTCAAAATCTCCGACGGATTCGGCGGATGCGCACCCGAGCCAATGAAGTGCAGTCCATTCACACCGGTCTCACGCGCAGCCATCTCGAAGTCGGTCTGTCCCGTAAGCAGCTCGGTAAGACCACCATTCGATGACTTCCCCATATAGTGAGCAAGACGGCCACGGCGCAGATCGGCATCGATCAGCAATACGCGCTTGCCCGACTCCGCGAGCAATGCCGCAAGGTTGGCCGCGAGGAAGCTCTTGCCGTCCGACGGCGCCGGGCTCGTGATCGCGATCACGCGGTTGGGTGCATCGACCAGTGCGAATTGCAGCGTGGCGCGAAGTCCGCGAAGACCTTCAATGGATGTATCGAAGGGATGCGTGGTCGAGAGCAACGGTTGCTTGCCAGTGTTGGCCGCCGGCAGCACCGTAGCGTTCTGAAGCGCCATGGCCACAGGGGTCTTGGTGGAAAGCCCGAGCGTGGTACCCATCGAATCGCCTACAGACTGCGTGCCCAGACGCTTCATGCCACCCTTGGCCGACGACGACGGCAATGCCATCGGACGATCAAGGCGCACACGATCCAGTCTGGCTTGTTCTGCGCTAAAGGGAATCGCGCCGAAAATCGGCAGGTTGAAGCGGCGCTCGACGAGTTCCGGATCATCCACACCAGCGAAGAATGAACGGCGCACGAAGGCGAACACAACACCGGCAATCACGCCCAGCAGACCGCCCGCGGCAATGATCAGCGCAGCCTTGGGCTTGACAGGTTGCGAAGGCACGAGCGCCATATCGACGATATGCACGTTGCCGACCGTTCCCGCACGGCTGATCGAAAGCTCCTGCGTCTTGTTCAGCAGCGCGACGTAGATCTCTGAGTTGACCTTGGCTTCGCGTTGCAGCGATACCGCCTGACGCTCCGAACCCGGCAGCGTCTTGAACTGGTTATCGAAGCGCGATTTCTCGACGTTGAGCGCGGCAAGTTGCGCGTCGACTGCACGGACTTCGTCGGCGCCATCAGTGAAGCGTTGCAGCAACTGAACGCGTTGCATACGCAGCGCAGCGATCTGGCGTTCGTAATCGAGGCCACCCGACAAATACGTCTGCGCTTCCTGCGTCGGCTGGAACGAGCCGGCCGCCGTCTGATACTGCGCCAGTGCGGTCTCGCTTGCATGCAACTCGTCACGCACTCGCGGCAGTTCGTTGTTCAGGAAGGTGAGCATGCGGTTCGCTTCTTCCTGCGCACGTTCCGTACGCTGCTTCAAGTATGAAGCGGCAAGCGCGTTTGCGACCTGGGTGATATAGAGGGGTTGCGAGCCGCTGTACGAGATCTGAATGATGCCCGTGTCCTTGCCTTTCTCGGCCACCTGCATGCCGGATCCGAACGCTTGCACGGCTTCGAGTTGTGAAGCGCGCGTGACGTAGAACTCGGTGCCAGGGCGAGCCACGAGCTGGCTTACGAGCAGCGTGATGCCATTACCCTTCGCCATGTTGCCGGCGAGACCCTGAAGCAGTTCGTGGTTTTGTGCATCGAGCAAAGCGTAGCGGCCTTGACCCAGCGCACGCAACGTGAGGCGCTGGTCTTGCAGCATCGCGGGAACCGTGATGGAGTCCACCTTGAACTCTTCGCCGCCCCATGCGTAGGTGTCGAGTCCCAACACCGCAGGCAGCGGATGTCCCTTGCGCGCGAACAGCGGCGTGATGCGCCCAATAAACGGCATCACGTTGGACTCGGTGCTGAAGTTCAGATTGAACTGATCGACAACAGGTTCGATCACCGTGCGGCTCTTGATGATCTCGATCTCGGAGTCCGCGTGCAACGATCCGCCGCTCGGCGTCAACGCTGCGGAAAGCGAACCCTGATTGTTGCTCGTCGAACTGGTATTCGGCGTATCGACCTGCACGAGGGCATCGGCGGAATAGATCGGGGTCGACAGCTTTGCGTACAGCACGGCGGCCAGCAAGATGCCGAGCGCAATGCCCAGCACCCACCAGATCTGGTCCGTGATCATCCGCACGAGGTCGCGCAAGACGAACTCTTCGTCCTTGGCTTGCGCGGGCGAATGCTCCAGCATTTCATAAGTACTCATGTCGCACTCCAGGCATGACACATGACGCGTTGTTAGCGGGTCGTTTGGATGGTGTAGAACAGCGTCTGGATCGTCGGCGAGATTTGCTCGAGCACGCGGTTGAAGCGGGCAGCGCTGGCAACTTGCACGTAGATCACGTCACGCGGATGCAACTCGAATTGTGTCATCAGCATCAGCGCATCGACTTGCGTCATGTCGAGCTTGTACACGCTGAGATCGAGCGGACGTGAGCCCGGCATTGCGCTGCCATTGGCCGGCGTCAATGCGGCGGTCTTGATCATGCCGCCCTTTGCCGATTGTTCCGGTGCGCGGATCACGTAGATCTGACGCGGGTCAGCCGAACGCGGGTCGATGCTGTTGGCGTTCGCAAGTGCATCGGCGAGTGTCAAGCGGCCGCGGTTCATCGGAATGGTTTGCGGCTTTGCGAGTTCGCCGAGCACAAACACACGGCTCTTGGTGCGATCCGGCACATCGATGATGTCGTCATCCTGCAGCAACACGTTCTGCTGGATATCGCCGCGATCGAGGAGGGCGGCGACATCGACTGCATAGCGCTTGCCGTCACGGGTGACGCCTACGTTCTGCAGATCGGCGTCGGCGTTTGCACCGCCCGAGCGGTTGATCGCATCGATAACGGACAGCGGCACGTCGGTGATCGGCATGGATGAAGGTGTCTTCAGGTCGCCGGTGACTTGTACCTGCTTGCTGTAGAAGCCGGACACGCGCACGTCGAGCTGCGGATTGCGGATGGTCTTCGACAAACCTTGCGTAAGCGCTGCCTGCAATTGCTGCGGCGTCTTGCCGAGAGCCTGCACGCGGCCAACGCGGGGGAAAAAGATGGTGCCGTCGTTGGCGACGCGCACTGTCACGCCGCCGGCTTCCGGACTGGCCGCACCAGCCGACGCATTCAGCGGCGCGCCTGCGTTGCCTGTAGTGCCCGCGGGCAGCGGCGGTACGCCCGCGCCTCCCGTGCTTGCCGAAATACCGCTCGAGCTGAACTCAGGGTGATCCCAGACGGTGATGCTGATCTGGTCATTCACGCCAATGTGATACGCATAGAGCTTGCGGGTATCTTTGGTCAGGCAGGTGAGCGGGCAGACGCTTGCGATCGTTTCATCGCTGAGTTGCGGATGGGTCTCGAAGTAGCTGACATCGATAGGCGTCACGTGATACTTCACGTTCGCCTGGGCGACGCTGTCCGGCGCCGGTGTCTGGTCGAGACGATCGGTGTCGAGATAAGGTCCCGGTGCAATCGCGCAACCGGTCAACGATGCTGTGAAGGTTGCGCCAGCCAGCAGTGAAACGAGTAGTTTGATATTCATATTAGTGGTCCTCGCGTTACGGATACGCTGAATGTCCCCAGCGCAAAGTCTCCTGACCGTCAACGCGCAGTGCGCGTAGGTAGTCCTTCCTGTGCATGACGTAAGCGCCTTGATAGCGTCATCCGGGTTTCGCTGCGAACGGGTTTCTCCCCGGTCCACCCATTCGCAGCAGCCACTCGAAACAACAGCTAACGCTCCCTGCCTTGAGAATCTGGCAGGTGTTCACACAGGAAGAACTGCAGGTTGAAAGACGCATGGCAGGAGACCGCTGCGCCTCTTTGAAAACTGTTATTGGCTACGTTGCTTCGCTTCATCTTTGCGGCTGCTTGCACTGACTCGCGGTGACGCGATGGTCGAGGCGCGCTTCTGGCCGTTCGATGTGACATCGTGGCGTTTCCGGCAGGGCCGGTAAGTGCGTTTCCGCACGCGGGCGTCTTAGTTCACACAAATAGCGCCGTGACCCTTGACATGTAATGCTTCAAATCAAAACCACTTTTTAAAACTGCGCGGCGATTAACACGATCCGCCCACCACACGCGTGCAAAACCCGTTCGATGCAATAAATATCGAAAGCATGATTATGTTTTTATGAAACGCATGATCGCAGCTTAATGCGTACGCAAATGTCGACACGTTGAACCTGGGACTGCGGGAAGAGGAGGGCGCGCGGCAGGCCATGACCTGACTTGCGTGACGCTCACACTGATCGCATGGTCCGCGGATTCAATGAACTTCTTCGGCAGCCTGGCGCAGACGCGGGAGCAGCCGGTCGAATTCACGCTTGACGATGCCGTAGCATTCGCATGCGCGCGCTTCGAGGCCTTCGCGATCCAGCACCTTGATGCAACCACGGCTGTGATGAATCAGTCCTGCGTCATGCAGCTTGCCTGCGGCTTCGGTCACGCCTTCACGGCGCACGCCAAGCATGTCGGCAATCAGTTGCTGAGTGACTTGAAGCTGGTTCGAAGAAGTGCGGTCGATTTCGATCAGGAGCCAGCGGCACAGTTGCTTGTTGAGCGAGTGGTGACGATTGCATGCAGCCGTTTGCGCCACTTGCGTGAGCAGGGCTTGCATATAAAGCAGCATCAGGCGGCGCAGGAAGTCCGAGCGGCCGAACTGTTCGCGCAAAGCAGATGCGCTCATGCGATAAGCGAAGCCCGGGCATTGCACCTGGACGCGCGTCGGCATGGTTTCACCGCCCGTCAGAACGGGCACGCCGGTCATGCCTTCACGGCCGACTGCTGCGATCTCGACTGAACCGCCGTCTTCCATCGTGTGAAGCAGGGAGATGATGGCGGTGGTGGGGAAGTACACGTGATGAATACGCTGACCCGAATCGCACAGCAATTGATCGGTGCGAAGCTGAACCAGTTCAAGGTGAGGTGTAAGAGCTTGCCATTCGTGCGCGGGAAGCGCACCCAACAGATGATTGCCGTGCAGGTCGGACTGAAGGGTCAGCATGATGTTCTTCTCTCGTGACTGTGCGCATTGCGCCTTACTTTTTATTTACCGGCCAGCGAAACGATCCGTGAGTGCATCTGACGGCATTCATCGAAACGTTTCGCGACCAGCCCCGTAAGCAGCGCAGCATCGTCGTTTAGTTGGTTTGTTTTTTCGACGTTACCGCGTTGCGCAACTCATTTAGCGAGGACCGTGCCAGCGATGGTCAATCTCAATGCCATCATGGGGTCGTACGTGGCGGGTGCCAGCGGCAAATCTGCAGATGGATGTTTTTGTTTCACTCTTGAACAGCAGCCCTGTTTGACCCGGACTTTCACCTTGATTGATGCAACGCACCCTTTCGTCTGCGCAATGCCTTACTGGTGGCCTGTCCACGTTTCATTCCTGACCACAAAACGGGCATCTGGCGCACGAACCGCGAATGCTTTAACAGGCATTCATCGGTTGTTTAAAAAATGATTCAGAACTGTTCCACGATCTGCGTGTGCTAACGAACGCAAGTGCCGCCGACGCCCGCTTGACACACCCGCAAGGGAGCGCAGGGCTTATGCAGCCCTTGCAGACAACGCGCGTTGCATGCGCTGGTACTGAACTGAAAACGTTGCGTTCAGCGCACGAACCTCGCCTTGCGGCGTATGCGAAGTGTTTCGTTCACGAGCAACGAGGGCGATTCGACGCTCGACACCGGGCGCGAGATGGAACCATTCATCGCGTGCGCGATAGTGCGGATCGACTACATGTACCCATCGTGCCAAACGTTTGGCGTGCATCACGAGCTCCCATTCGCCCTGCGCGTCGTGTTCAAGACGTACTTCGAAGCCGAGGTCGTGGCGTTGCGCCAGTTCCCGCTCGGGGAAGTGGAATGCTTCCGACAGCACGGCGCCTGTCGCCTTGTCTCGCAAGGTGATGACGGTCGCTTCATGGGCGCGCGGGCCGAATCGATACGCGTAGGTAAAGTCGAAGAACTGGCCGAGGACATCGGATGCCTGCAGGCGTGTATTGCTGCGTGGCGAAAGTGTTACGTCCCGCGAGGCGCTCGCAACCTTCGTGGCGCCGTCGCGAAGACACACGAGTTCGAGATGCGCATTGATCGGCCTCGCCGTTTCGTTGATGAGATGGATATCGAGCCCGTCAAGGCCTTCGTCGGTGATGAGCGCAGTTACGGGACGTAAAACGTGTGCGAGGCCGTGTAGCGCACTTTTGGGCGTGCCCAGGGCATCGATCAAGCCCCAGCCGGCGCCCGCCCTGATGTCCTGCAACTGCCACACGATCCCGCCCGCGCATGACGATCCCTGCCGGCGCCATTCCGAGAAGACTTCGCCCATCACTTCGGCGACCACGGCTCGCGACAAGGCCAGATAGCGCTCCGGGTCTTCATAGCGCAGACGCAGTGGATCGACCGAATAGAGCGCGCGCAGGTAGTGTTCGCGGACGTCGTCGAAATCCCAGCTTGCGCCTGGATCGCGTGGTACGGCGGCTTTCCAGCGCGGCTGATGCGGCATCGATGCAAGCGGCACCGCGTTGAGCGCGACATCGTCGGGAACGTTGGCGAACGCGAGGCATTCGCTTGCGAAACGAACGTTTGCGCGTCGTGCGTCATCGAGTGGCCGCTGGTAGGCACCCACGCCGTAGTAATGGGTGATGCCTGCACGTGTGGCGAAGGGCCAGGCGTTCTCGCTGTCATCGGATGCCGGGATACTTGGCGAGTTGACGACATAAGGCACATCAGGGCGCTTCGCCGCGCAGATGGAAGGCAACTGCTCGGTGAACAACGTTTGCGTGCGCATTGCCGGCGGCAGTCCGAGCATGGCCGCTTGCTGGTCGGCTTCGCTTCCACCGCACAGGACGGCAAGCGAAGCAAAGCGTTGCGTTCTTGATAAAAACTGTTCTGCCTCGCGCTGAGTACTGGCTTTGAAGGCCGGATCGGTCGGGTAATCGAAATTCGCGAATGCGAAATCCTGCCAGATGAGGAGTCCGTGTTCATCGGCCAAAGCATAGAACGCATCGGACTCGTATAGCATGGTGCCACCCACTCGCAACATGTTCATGCCAGCATCGCGCGCAAGCCTGAAAAACGTTTGCGCCTGTTCAGCCGACGTGTCGAGCGACACGAGATCTGCGGTCGTCCAGCACGCGCCGCGCGCGAACACAGGTACACCGTTGATGACGAGCTGAAAGCCATCGCCTGCGGGTCCGCGGTCCACCGTGATCTCCCTGAAGCCGATACGGCCAAGGGAAATGGCATCGCGATTCGCGAACTCGAGCGTGACCTCGTGCAAGGCCGGATCGCCATGCGTATGCGGCCACCAGCGCGGAACATCGGGCACGCGCAAGGTGCCGCTGATCGTTTGCGCATCCTGCCATTGCAGCGTGATCGCCGAGTCCCTGCACATGACACGCGCGGCTTGATACGCCTGCGGATGCACGAAGCGAATGGTCAAGTGCACGATGCCATCGTCGCCATCGAGGCTCGATTGCAGATCCACGCGATCAATCGACGTAGCCGATTCACCCAGCAATTGCACCGCGCGCCACGGTCCGGCGGCTTGCACGGAAGGGCACCAACCGGGCATGTGGCCAAGCAGCGTCGTGCGGACATTGCGCAATGTCGCGGGCTGCGCGAGCCTCGGGCGCCAGCGCGCACGCCCCCGCTTTGCGCCGAGTGCGGCGGTGAGCGAGCGAAAGCACAGGTACAGCGTTGCGTGACCATCGAGATTGATATCGATGTCGTGCGCTTCGAACATCGAATCCGTATCGAGCAGTTTTGTATCGTCGAGCCAGACTTCGCAAATTGTTGCAAGTCCGTTCAGGCGCACGCGGCGCGCGCCCTGTCCCGACAAGACCAATCGATACCAGTGGTCATCGAAAGCGAAAGCCGGAGGCGACTCCATATCGAGTTTGCCGGCTGCTCTCCATGCCGACGCAACCGTGCCGGGCACGGGTGCGTCGATCCAGTGTGCGGTGTTGTCGGTAGAGGGCAGTTCGGCCGGCGTTGCATATGCACCTGCCGGCGTGCTGATGCACTGCCAGCCTTCGGACAAGCGTTGTGGGAGATAGGAGGCCGGCGTGAGGACGGCCGGCGTGGGCTCGGCGGGCGTGGACGAGCAAGGCGTGAGTACGCCAGGCGTTATGACGCGCATGGTTATTTCCCCGTATGACTATCGAAGGCCATATCGGGACGGCCTTCTTCTTATAGTGTGTCCAGCCGGAACGCGGCGCGACCTGTTGGCGTATCAGGCCGCGGCACCGGCTTGTGAAAGCCTGTTAGCGAATCAGTGCGGCAAGCGGTCCAATGACCTGATCGTAGGACTCTTCGAGCACATCGAAACACTCGTGGCACGGGTCGCGGCGTCCGCGCGTAATTGCGCGGACGAGCCGGAACTGCATGACCATCGATTCGGTCGCGATCCGTTGCGCCGCGGTCGGCATGGCGTCCGGAATCGCGAAACCACGTTCCCGCATCCACACGAGATAACGCGAAAGGAACTCGAAGTTCGATCCCAGTTGCCGCATCACGTTGAATGTGTAGAGATGAAAAGCGCTTTCTCCGCGCTCGACGAGCATCTCCAGGTGCTCGGGAAACGCCGCACGCCATTGCGTGATCGGATTGCGCGCCGGGCGGCGCTGCAAATGCGCGACCAGCAAATCCGCCGATGCCTCCGCGAGCGCCGTGCCGCTCAGCGCCGGCCGTGCGCGCTTGCAGAACTCCACGTACGGAAACAGGATCTCGGGGCGATCCGCGAATTCAGGAAGCTGCCGGAACACGCCTTGGTAGTCCTCGCCGTCCAGCACGTAATAACCGGTGTTGTGGAAATAACCGAGCCGGCGCGAACGCGGATCGATGAAATCCACGCCGATAGTCGTCTTCGTATGCTGCTGCTGGTACGAAGTCGCACGGGTATCGGGCAGATAAAACGCGTCGACTTCAGCCAGCACGGTATGCCCGCGCTGGGTTTGCGTACGGATGCGGTCCTCGAGTGAATCGTAGATTGCGAGTTCCTGCACCTGCATGCCGTATAGCGTGTAGAGGTCTTCGAGAGGAAACTTGAAGAACGTGAACTGGTCCCCCTCGAAGTCCTGCATGACAGTGAAGCCGAGCGCGGCGCGCGGGTCGAGCCCGTAGCCGTGCAGCAACTCAATCCACAAGTCGACGTAGCAGTTCGTTTCCGCCCAGACGCGATCGCCCTGATGCAGCGAGTGCGACTGATGCTTACGTACGCGCATATGCTGCGGAAGCAATTGAATTACCCGGGCACGCTCGCGATTCGAATCTGCCGCGCCGCTTGTGTGAACGGCTGTCATGAAAGTGCCTCGAGTCCGGTCTTGATGCGTGATTGCGTATCGCCCCAGAGGAAATCGCGCACTTCAGCCGGCCACGCCTTGACGTCCAGACCGTGATGGCGGAAGAGGGCGAGCGTGGTGCGCTCCATGCCGAAGCCCACGCACGCTGTGTGCGCCACTTCGCCGTCTGCCTGGGCGATCTTCCAGATTTCGCCGAAGTGTTCCATGTGATAGTTGAACGACAGGCATGCGGTAGGACGGTCGGGCGTCGCAACCGGAATCAGCAATTCGAATTTGAGTTGCTGCGCGCGCTGGCTGTCGGCCACGATCTTGCCGCCGCGACCGAAGAACGGGTCGTTGGCCAGATCGATTTCGAACGGCAGGCCGAGCAGGTTCACAAGCAGCGAACCACGCTCGATCCACTTCTGGCGGAACGCCATGACTTGCTCCGGGCTGCCGAAACGCACGTATTCGCGCATGCGGAACATCTGCATGCGGCTCGGATCGATAGACGGTTCGTGACGGAAGCAGTACGCGAATACATCGACCGTTGCGCCGTCTTCAGCGAGCGCACCGCGTTTGGCGACCACCGGGTAGATCGGATAGCAGGCGGCCGGCGTGAGCACAAGGCGCGTGGGCTTTTGCTGGTCCATCCATTCGTCTGTACGTTCTTCTTCGCCGACTGAAACCGTCTTTTCGAGTGCCGCGAGCAGCCTGTGATGACCGCGGTCGTTGCCCTGGAACGAGTGGATCGTGCCGGCAAGGTCAGGGAAGCTCTTCAGATACTCGCTGTCTTCGAAGTCGTGGCGGCGCATGGCCGGCGGGAAGCGCAGCACTTCGGCTTCCTGATCCGCACCCAACAGTGAAATGGCGTTGTTCAGGCGTTCGATCACATCTTCGAACACGTGGCTGCGTCCGTACAGGCCGTCTTCACCGGTTTCAATCAGGATCCCCGCTTCGATCATGCGCGCGCGCAGCGTCACATCCGAAGCGTTGTAGGTGTTCGTTGCGCTGGCGGCTTCAATGGCCGCGTTATCCGTGAGCGTGTTCATGTCCTAGATTCTCCCCGTAGCCGGCGTGCGCTGCGCGAGCAGCAGATTCGCCGTGTTCAATTGGATGCGGTCGTTGCTGATCATCAGCGGCGCGGAAAAAAGATCGCGCAGATGACGCCCGACGCTGTATTCAGTGTTGTTTTTGTATCCTGCCATGCCGCAGATCATCAGCGTTTCCTGCACGACTTCGAGCGCTGCGGACGAAATGCTCAGCTTGAGCGTATTCATGTCCGATGCCAGGCTCAACGACGCGCCAAGCGGCGTATCGAAGTCACACGCTTCACGTGCATCGCGCGCCACGCGTTCGGACGATGCGACGCTGGCGGCGTCCAGTGCGTCCTTCAGACGTGCCTGCATCATGCGCAACTGCGCAACCGCATTGGCCAGCCGTCCCGCCGATGGCGGCAGCGCACCCGGTTTGCCGCGTGCCTGCGTGCGGAAAAACTGATGCGCGCGGTTCACGGCGTCGGACGTGATACCCACCCAAACCGCGGCCCAGAGCGTGTGCGACACCGGCAGCATGGTCTGGTCCGCGACCTGGGCGAACGGCACGGGCAGGATCTGCTCGGCGCGGCCCGTTGCGATCAGACGGAAAGCTTCGCTGCAGGTTCCGCGCATGCCGAGCGAATCCCAGCCGCCGCGCTTTTCCAGCACGAGGGTGTCGCGCGGCGCCACGATCAGCACCTGGTCCGACGCGCTTGCCTCGGCACTGCGGCGCGCGGTGACCAGGATGCAGTCGGCGTGCGCGCCATATGAAATGGTCGGAGCAAGCTTTTCGATGCGAAACGCACCATCGGTCAATTCGACCGCACAGGCGCTGGTGCGCATGTTGCCGCCGATCGTTTCCTCCGACGTTGCCGACGCCAGCAGCCATTGTTCATCGATCATGCGGGCGATCATCTGGCGAATCCAGGGAACGTCGTTGCCCTGATCGGACAGGCACGCCACCTGGCTTTGATGCATCGCGTAGACCATTGCCGTCGACGAACACGCATGCGCCAACGTTTCACAAATGCGCGCGACTTCGGAGAGCGTCAGGCCGGCACCGCCGAGTTCCGCCGGAACCATCGCCGACAAAAGCCGTTCGCGGCGCATGGCTTCGAACGCCTCTACGGGGAAGCGTGCCTCGCGATCGACTGCTGCCGCATGCTGCGCCGCGACCTGCGCGACCCGCCGGGTGGCGGCAAGCCAGGAAGGTTCGGCCGATGCCTGCCGGACTTCCTCCACGATCTGCGCCGCGGCGACTGCAGCCCGGTCGGCGTTCGCTGTCAAAACAGCGGCCTGCACCGGGGCGTTCATGCGGCCGCCTGTGCCTGTTGCAATTCGGTAACCGCTGCAGCGAGCGCGTCGATGGACGAAAACAGGCGGCGCGTGAGCATGCGGTCAGGAATCTCGATGTTGAACTCGTCTTCCACGGCGAGCATCAGATGAACGGTTGCGAGCGACGACAGTCCCGCGGCGTAAAGATCGGCGTCATCAGCAAGTGATTCGGCCGGAACGTCGAGCCGGGCGGATTCGGTAAGGATGCGGCGCAGTGCGGATTTCATTTAATAGCCCCCAAAGAAGCGTCACTAAAGGTGTGTCACCTAAAAACCGGACGCGGCCACTCGTACTGGCTTGTCGCGTTCACGGACCGGGTTGGTCTTGCAATCCATAACGGCTCGCTTGTTGTGAAGCCTGATCGGTCATTCCAAGTGTCTGGATGCCGGGCTTTTTCTCGCTGCCGTTCCTCAATGCCGGATTGCTCTCCGATGACCGTATTTAACGAATTGACAAGGGGTGGCGTCGGTGCGATGGCGCACGGAAGCTGCGCGGTTGGCGACGTATCGTATGAACATGGAACAAGCCGGTGCTGCCGGTGTTCTCACGACCGGACCCGGACATGAACTGGAAAGCCCTCGACTTCGAACAGATCACCGCGCGGGAACTGTATTTGATCCTCCGCGCGAGAAGCGCTGTGTTCGTTGTCGAACAGTCCTGCGTGCATCTGGATCCGGATGGGCGCGACGAGACATCGGTTCATGTATTCGCGGCGGAAGACATTTCCCGTTCGATGCCCGTCATCGCTTACGCGCGCTTGCATGAGGGCGGAACGGGAGCGGCGGAAGTCGTGGTGGACAAGATCCTGACAAGTCCGCAGCGGCGCTGCGATGGCACGGCGCACGCGCTGATCGAGCGGGTGATTGCAGCGGCGGGCGAACGCTGGCCCGGACGCAGCATCCGGTTACTTGCGCCGGTGAGTTTGCGCGGGTTTTATGAAGCATTCGGTTTTCGCAAGAACGATGGGCCTTTCGACGAACGTGGAATCCGCACGATCAGCCTGGTACGTAAAAGCCGTCTGAACCTGGGCCTCGCGAGGACGGCGGGTTGCATCGATACCGTCGAAACGTTTTGAAGCCGTAGCAGCAAGTTTGATCAAGCAGGTGCCCAACGTCGGCATTGGACGTTTCCAAATGACACAGAGGACGCGCAGCTGCGTGCATTGCACGCTTCACTGAGCCGACCTCTACTTTTCAGGATTGCACGATGTCGAGTGTTTCGATCACGAATGTTCGAGACGAGTCGCAGGATGGACGCGTCGAGACATGGAAAACGCCCTGGATGGCGCAGCGCGAAAAGATGGCCGCGAACGACTCCGCGTCCGTCGAGGACGCACGCGCTATGAACGCCGCCAGTTCGCCCAAGGCAAAAAAGCGCGCCGAAGCGGGCCGCCGTCGCCGTCTGATGATCGCCCCGATCGGATTTGCAGCAATCACGATATTGCTGCTCGTACTGCATCAGGGCCGCCTCGTCGAATTCATCTTCCCCGCCGGGGCGCTCGTGGTGGCCGCGTTGCTCTTCAGGCGTTCGCCCGCACACTACCTGTCATTCGTGCTTTGGCTGTTTTTCCTCACGCCGGAAGTGCGACGCTTCGCCGATTTTTTCAACGGCGCATTCAGCGAACGCAGCCTGATCATGCTGGCACCGGTAATGGCCGCGTCAATCTGCGGCATGAACCTGCTGACCCACTTTCGAGTGCTGATGCAACGGCGCGCCATTCCCCTCACGCTGATCGCGCTCGCCACGCTATACGGTTATTTCATCGGCATGGTGGGGGCGGGCATTGCAGCGGCGTCATACATGCTGATCTCGTGGCTGTTTCCGGTGCTCATCGGTTTTCATGTGCTCATCACGTGGCGGCATTACCCCGAATATCACCGCGTCCTGCTGAAGACCTTTGTCTTCGGCGGATTGGTGATCGCGGCGTATGGCGTGTTCCAGTATGTCAATCCGCCACCATGGGACGCATTCTGGCTGCAAAACTCGGGGATGGTCTCCGAAGGCGTCGCGGCGCCGTATTCCATGCGTGTCTCGAGCACGATGAATTCGTCCGGACCGTTCGCCATAGCGATGATGGTTTGTCTGCTGATGACGCTCGCCGCGCGAAACAAGATGGCGATGCTTGCGGGCGGGCTGGCGGTTCCGGCGTTGATCGGTACGATGTCGCGCAGCGTGCTCGGCGGTCTCGCCATCGGGCTGATTTATCTTTTCATCATGCTCGACGGCCGCAGCCGGTTGCGCCTTGCCGGCGCAATTGCGGTGATCGTGCTGCTCTGTTCGCCGGCGCTGATGGTAGACGAGATTACCGAGAAGGCCACGGCGCGCTTCTCGACGGTCACGCAACTCAACCAGGACGACAGCTATCAGACGCGAACCGAGATCTACAAGCACTTCCTCTCGGAGATGACTACCAACATCGCGGGTCAGGGACTCGGCATGACGGGTCTCGGGTCGAAGCTTTCCGGCGATGGTTCGTCGTCGGGCAGCGTCGACTTCGACAGTGGCCTGATGGAAGTGCCATTCGTGCTGGGCTGGCCGGGTACGCTGCTGTATGCCGCGGGCGTGGTGATGCTGGTGCTGCGCGCGTTCGTCACGAGTTTCAGCCGCAAGAACGACCGCTTTGCCGTGGCGGGTACTGCCGCCGCATTCGGCATCCTCGCGATGATGGTGTTTCTCAACACACTGGTCGGCGGCGGCGGCGTGTTCTTTTTCATCGGGGTGATGTTGCCGGTCGCCGGAAGGCGTTACGCGCTCGAAATGCAGACTCGTGCCGATCAGCAGGTGAAAGCGCAAGCGCGCGCCGCCGCCAGTGCCGAAGCGCCGGCACGTTCCGGAACCGCTGCTCAACAAAGCATTGCGTTGCCTTCGCCGCTGGTCCCATGAGCGCCACTATCGAGCGGGCCGATCGCAAGGCCGACCTTCCAGTATTCAACGAGGATCGCATGAACCTGCTTATCGTCACCCACACCGTCGGCAAGAACGACGGACAAGGGCGCGTCAACTACGAAGTCGTTCAGGCCGCACTCGCGGCCGGCCACTCCGTCACGTTGCTGAGCACGACAGTCGATGAAACCTTGTCCCGTCATCCGCGTATCACCGTCGTTCGGCTTGCGCCAAGCCGCGTGCCGACGCGCTTGCTCAAATACCAGTCTTTCGCGTTGCGCGCAGCGGCCTGGATTCGTGCTCACCGCGCTGAGTTCGATGTCGTGCAGGTCAATGGCTTCATTGCGTGGACGCGGGCCGACGTCAACGCCATTCACTTTGTTCACACCGGCTGGTTCAAGAGCGGCTATTACCCGTTTCGCCTGAGCGGCGGTCCGTACGGGGCGTATCAGGTGCTGTTCACGCGCCTGAACGCGTGGTGCGAACGCTGGGCGTTCAAGCGTGCCGGCGTGCTCGTGCCGGTATCGGAGAAAGTCGCCGCCGAACTGGTGGACCTCGGCATGCCGCGTGACAAGATCCGCGTGATTCATAACGGGGTGGACAACGTCGAGTTTTCGCCGGACCCGTCGCAAACCTCGCAGCGTGCGCGTTTCAAGCTTCCTGAAGCGCCGTTCATGCTGCTTTTCGCGGGCGATATCCGCACAGCCCGCAAGAACCTCGATACCGTGCTTCGCGCCATGGTGACCTGCTCGCCGAGCGTGCATCTGACGGTCGCGGCCGGCACGGACAAGAGTCCCTATCCGGCAATGGCCGCAGAACTCGGCATCGCTGACCGCGTGCACTTCGTGGGCATGATCCGCGAAATGCCTGCACTGATGCGTTGCGCCGATGCGTTCGTGTTCCCGTCGCGTTACGAAGCGATGAGCCTCGTCATGCTCGAAGCGCTTGCCTCGGGCTTGCCGGTGATCACCGTGCATACGTCGGGCGGTGCGGAAGTGATTACGCCTGAATGCGGCGTGGTGCTGGACGACCCCGACAATGAACGCCCGCTCGCCGACGCGATCACGCGGCTTGCAGCCGATCCGCTGCGCACGCGTGACATGGGGCACGCAGCGCAGGCGCTCGCTGCAACCTTGTCGTGGCAGACCATGGCGGCCCGTTATCTTTCGCTGTTCGAAGAGATCGCCGCCAACCGAAAGATCGGCAAGAAGGCAAACCACAACGCGCGCACGCATCGCGAGACTGTTTCGGTGAAAACATGAGTACGGTATTGAAATCCACGATGATCCCCGGGGCGACTCCAAGTGTCAAAGCACCTATGAACAAGGCCTCGGAAGACAAGCTGGGCGAGCGGAACATCGATTCGCTGCAGATCGGCATGAACTGGTTTTTCGAGCGTCCCGGCGGCCTCGACCGCATGGTGACTGCGCTAATCCAGTCGCTGCCGGCGCAGGGTGTGTCGGTTCGCGGACTGGTTGCGGGCACGGAGAACGTGCGCACGTCCACGGATGGCGTCGTCACGCCGTTCGCCGAAGCTGACGCGCCGCTGATGAAGCGTCTGCTCGCCGTGCGCCGCTCGGCCGTCCAACTGCGCGATGCACGCATGCCGGACGTCGTGGCGGCGCACTTTGCGCTGTATGCGGCACCCGTGCTCGGCAAGTTCAAGCGCGTGCCCAAGGTGATTCATTTTCACGGGCCCTGGGGCGACGAATCGGCCCACGGTGCGCGCGGACAGGCAAGCGCCGGCGCACGGCGCGCGCTGGAACGGCATGTTTATCAGCGCGGCGACCGGCATATCGTGTTGTCCCAGGCCTTTGGCAACGTCCTGCAAAAGCAGTACGGCGTGAAGCCGGACACGATACGCATCGTGCCGGGCTGCGTGGACGTGAATCACTTCAGCACCGGTGTCGACCAGCATGCCGCGCGCACCGCGCTCGGCTTGCCGCAAGACCGTCCCATCCTTTTTTGCGTGCGCCGGCTGGTTTCGCGCATGGGCCTCGAAGATCTTATTGATGCCATGTTCATCGTGCGCCAGGCCGTACCGGACGTACTCCTGACGATTGCCGGGAAGGGACCGCTCATGGCTGCGTTGCAGGCGCGAATCGAACATCGCGGGCTTTCGCAGCATGTGCGTCTCGCGGGTTTTGTCGCCGACGAAGCGCTGCCGCTCTGGTATCGCGCCGCGAATGTATCGGTGGTGCCCACGGTTGCGCTCGAAGGGTTTGGACTGACGACCATCGAATCGCTTGCAAGCGGCACGCCGGTGATCGTGACGCCGGTCGGCGGTTTGCCCGAGGCTGTCGCGCCTTTGAGTCCGGAGCTCGTGCTCGAAGCAGGGGGGTTCCAGGCCTTGGGCGCGGGATTGAGCAGCGCGTTGCTCGGCCGCCGGACGCTGCCAACGGAAGAACAGTGCCGTGCATACGCGCGTGCTCACTTCGACCTGCCCGTGATTGCGGCGCAGACTGCGGCGGTGTATCGCGAAGCAATCGACTCATATTGATGTTGCGTTGTTTCAGTGCGCGCATAGAGCCAGCAAGAAGAAAGAAGGGCCTCGGCGCCCCAGGCGCCGTCCAACCTCGAAGCGAACCTAGTCATGAAAATCGTTCACCTGGCCACACATGCGCAGTGCAACGGCAACGGCACTGTCAATGCAATGATCGATCTCGCGTGCACACAGGCGCGTAACGGACACGACGTTGCCGTTGCGTCCTCGGGCGGCGGCTACGAGTCGTTGCTGCGCCGTCATGGCGTCACGCACGTGCTGTTGCAGCAGTCACGCCAGCCATGGCGCGTGCCGGCGATGATCGCGGGTTTCGGCCGGCTGATCGAGCGCTTCAATCCTGATGTCGTGCATGCGCACATGATGACCGGCGCGCTGATATCGCGGTTTGGCAGCATGCGCCGCCGCTTTGCGCTCGTCACGACCATTCATCACGATATCCAGAAGAGTGCGTCCCTGATGCGCTTTGGCGATCGTGTGATCGTGGTGAGTCACGCGGTGGCCGACGTCATGCTGGAGCGTGGGGTGTTGGGCGACATCCTCAGCGTGATCCCGAGCGGGACGGTGGGAACGCCGCGTCATTGCGGGCGTCCGGCGCCGCGGCCGCTCAACCTGCATCGTCCGGCTGTGGTGAGCGTTTCGTCCATGTTCGAGCGCAACGGCATCGCCGATATCCTGCACGCGTTTGCGCTCGTGCGTCATACGCACGATGCACAGCTTTACTTGGTGGGCGACGGACCGGACCGCAGCGCGATGGAAATGCTCGCCGAAGAACTTGGGATTGCGAAGTATGTAACGTTCGCGGGGTTCGTGGCAGATCCGCGCTCGTATCTTGCGTCCGCTGACGTGTTTGTGTTCGCGCCGCACCAGGCGCCGGGACCGCTGATCCTGAGCGAGGCGCGCGAAGCGGGTTGTGCGATCGTCGCGACGAAAGTGGATGGTGTTCCCGAGATGCTTGACAAGGGCACGGGTGTGCTCGTGGAGCCGGGTCAGCCGCAGCAACTGGCGTCGAAGATTGGTTGGTTGTTGATGGATTCGCCGGTGCGGGCGCAATACAAGGAGCGGGCGTGCCGGGATCTCGAGAAGTTTTCGGTGGAGCGTGTCTGCGCGGATCACGTTGCGGTGTACCAGCGCGCGATCGAGGAACGCAAGCTTCAGGAAGCGCGGCAGGAAAGAGGGGGACAACGGACCGTCAGGGCCGCGGGCGCGGGTGGGGCTGTTGGTAACGGTCGGAGGTGATCCCGAGTTGTTGTTTCCAGGGCTTTCGCGAAGGGTTTCCTGATTATTGGATTCCCACACTGGTGGCGAAGCGTGTGGGTATCTGCGCGTTGCTGCAAAGCCCTCGATGCAAACACCATCGCAACGCACCGCCCGCGCGTACGTCTCTCATTGAGATGGGCGCGCGGAAAAGTGCGCTAGCGTAGGCGTTTCGACAACAAAATAATCAGGATGACAACGGAGCTGATGCAGTATCAAGGCCATCGGTTCATGCTCTACAAGCGACGGGACTACGCGCCGCACGGCAGAACCAAAGAGCAGCAGGAAGCACTCGATGCCGGGCAAGCTTTATTCAAAGCCGCGAGTTTCGAACATTGGGCGAGCCAGCCGGAGCTTGTCGAGCGTATCCAAACTTTCCTTGTGCGTGCGGTACCGTCATATCGTCCGAGTCCCCACGGCGATAGGCCGCGCGACGTGATCAACGCGCTGTGCTGGGAGGTGCGAAACGGGGCAGCAGTGATCGTCCGCGCGAAGCCCGCCTATGCCGCGCATGACGGTTTCGCCCCGGCGCTCTCAGAGGATGAAAGGTATCGCCGTGAAACGGCGGATATGGCCGAACGCGGCGCGATCTTCGAAGCGCGAACAAAAGCGTATCGGGAGGAATTAGCGGAGTATCACCAACTAGTAGAGGACGCCGAACGCGCAGCGCGCCCGCCGCAAGTCTTTCGGCACATTGAAACCATCGCAGAGGCGGCGCGCAATCGGGCAGCGTGGGCGGCGCTTGATGCACTTGCCGCGCTTGCATCGACTGCAGCGTCTGCCGTTGTGTCTGCGTTACCGTCGATGGATGATGAGGTTTTTGACTTGGGCAACGTGTCGGAAGTCGGCACGTGCAGCACGCCGTTAGGCGATGCCGCACCATTTGAATACGTCAAGAACGCAGCATCGGAAGCAAACGACACGCTCGCGGCGGTCTTTATGACGCCGGCAGAGGAAGCTGAATGCATGACACAATACGAAGCCGATATGACGGAATGTAGCGCGTGGTATGCCGCTAAACCAACCTCATGGGGCATGTGCAAACAACGCGCGGCGGATCGTTTAGGCCGCTGTTTAGCCGGGAAAGGGGAGATCTTTTGACCACGCGGAAACCAAGGGGCGTATTAATCACGTTCGACGAAGACAATCAGAGCTTCAACATATGCACAGTTCCGCGCACGTCAGCGGATGCTCTCATGACTCAAGCGCTCGTCAATCCGTGGCCGCTTGCGGATTCGAATTTCAAGCTCGATGACGAAGTAGCCCGGAGTATCGGCGGTCTGATATTTCGTCTTCTGGCGGCTGCGCAACCGGCGCTTACCCCGCTCATTACCGTCAACAGGCACCCGGACGCGCGAGACGCACCGCCAAGCGATTGACGCTTTTACCACGCACGGTGGTTTAAAGCGCCAAAGAGAGCAGTCAGAAAAAACCGCGGGCAAGCCCAAACAGCAACACCCCGGCATCAACCCCGACCAAGAAAAACCCTCCCCAAGCACGAGCAAAAATCATCCCGCAAATTCCCCCTGGGTATTCCTCAAACGGCGCTGCGCAAAATCTTTCTTGGCGATGGCCGCGCCGCTGCGCGCCGCCCGCCACCGTTGCAAAGCCGTCCCCTCGCGATGAACCACCCGGGCGCGCGCAAGATTGAGCCACCCCAGACACGCGCCATGCCCCACCGCCGTCAGCCACATCAACGCAATCCGCCGACGTACGCCGCGATACTCATCGCGTATGACCAGATGCAGGTTATACGACTCGTTCTCGATAGCAACCCAACTCCGGCTGCCGCGCACCGCACGCGCGTCTTCATCGAAACGTTGCGCCGGATAATGATCCACTTCCACTGCCGGATCGTAGACGAGCCGCCACCCCGCACGCCGCACCGCCGATGCAAACGCCATATCGTTGTTGACCTGCGCGCCAGTTCCGCGCAAACGCGTATCGAAGCGAATGGCTTTGCTGCGAACCGCGCTCACGCGATAACTCATGTTCGCGCCCTTCAGGAAATCGACGTCGCGCGCCGCGCCCACACCCAGATGATGATTGCCGATCGCGCGGCCCGGAAACTGCCAGCGCCCGACTTCCGGCTCGGACGCATCGAGCGTTGCGCCATGTTCATGCACCCAGTCGCGCCCGCCCACTCCGCCTACATCAGGCGCGCTCGCGAAATGCGCTTCAATGCGCTGCAGCCACGCGGGACGCGGGGCTGCGTCGTCGTCGGTGATCGCAACAATGTCGCCGGTGACAGCATCGAGCCCCGCGTTCAACGCAGCAACCTGACCGCCCTGCGAAACCTCGACCTTAACGAGCGGCAAACGTGCACGCGACTTCTCGATGGCGAGCCATGCCTGCGTTTCTTCATCGGCGCCACGGCACACCACCAGGACTTCGTCAGGCGCGCGCTTCTGGCGCGCGAGCGCATCAAGGCAGCGAGCGAGATCCGAGGTTCGACGATACGTGGGTACTAGTACGGTTATTTTCATTTTGCAGAGCCAGTCCTTCCGGGGTGTATCGACGAATGTAGCCGCGTGCGAGCGAGACGGTGCGCGCGCTGCGCGCGAGGCCTTTCGGACCATGCGCACGGACGTTGTGCAGTAAGTTGTGCGCCACGGCGAGCGTCAGAAACAGGGCCGCCTTCGCGCGATTGCGCTCGAACCAGCGGTAGCGCTTGTGCGTCACGTAGATACGTGAAGCTTCTGTGAACGAGCTGTAGTAGTCGCGATTCACCATCGACGGGAAATGCGAGTTGAACACGTCGGGCAGCAACCGGACGACGCATTTCGCCTGGAGCGTGGCGCGCATCACGATATCGACCTCATCGTAACCATAGATGAGATGCTCGTCGAAGCGGATCACCTTGAAAAGCCATGCAGGAAACACTGCGCTGTTGATGACGACTGTGTCCTGGAAATCCCCGCTCCTGTAAGGTCGTGACTGGAAACCGAAGAACGTGGTTGCGTTGGCGAAAACCTTGGTGCCGTGATTTAGTTCGTATCCCGTAACAATAAGCTTTTCCGGATGCTGTCCGCCGTTCTGAAGCGACTTGGCCATCCGCGCGAGGAAGTCCGGGGACAGGGTGGCGTCGTCGTCGATGAATGCCACGTGCGTACCCGTGACGGCATCGAGCGCGCTATTGCGGTTTGCGCCCAGCCCGCGGCGCGGTCCCTCGAGAAACACGACCTGGGGAAACTCGGAGCTCACCATGGCGCGCGTATGCGGTTCCTTGCTGTCGTCCGACACGATGATCTGATGCGCCGGATACGTCGATGCCTCGACCGAGCGCAACGCCCGGGCAAGGTCTTCCGGCCGGTCGCGCGTACAGATGCAGACCGAGAAACTCGGCGCTGCAGACTGACTGGATTCGTGAAATGAGTTGACCATGTGTTTCCCCGGCTTTTTTGTCGTTGTCCCGTCTTTTGTACGGCACGGCGTGATGCGCTATTTGACTTGCCGCAGAAATATGCGTCTGTGGGACATCGAACATCGGACGGCGCAAGGTAGGCCGATCAATCCATGTTTTGTAACGCGCAGCAAAAAAATCGGGGCCGGGTCGAAAGTGTGTGTGCGGGCGCACTGAACCGAAGTCTTACAAAACGTGTAATACGCAGACAACTTAATAACGACGCCTTTTCCGGGCGCAATGCCGAGATGAAGCCTGTAACTTTCGATGACTGCTTTGGCTGGCTACACGAGGGCGTGCCATCCGCCGCACGAGGGGTCGTGCTGTGTCAGCCGTTTGGCCGCGAGGCAATGTGGATACACAAGGGCTGGCGCGTGCTGGCCGAAGAACTTGCTGCAGCCGGTTCGCCGACACTTCGCTTCGACTACGCCGGCACGGGCGACTCCGCCGGTGAATCCGAGAATCCCGGCGATGGACGGGAACAGCTCGAGCGATGGCTGCAAAGCATCCGCGCGGCAGTCGCTTTCCTCAAGCAAACCACCGGCGTGACCGAAGTCGCGTTGTGCGGGTTACGCCTCGGGGCAACGCTTGCTGCGATGGTCGCGGCTGATGAAGAGATCAGTGAGCTCGTGCTGCTGGCGCCAGTTGCATCGGGCCGTCAATATCT
>NZ_CAXTGZ010000003.1:0-37764 GCF_964243625.1 uncultured Caballeronia sp. | reverse complement strand
TACAACCGTAATCGTGAAGCCGACAGGCCTTGGCGCGCTGACCGTTGGCGATGGCATCAAGGTCGTGCAGGTGAACGGCACGGCTGCATCCGGAACGTTCCATATGACCGCGCCGGTACAGGCGGGCGCGTATGAGTACCTGCTGTATCAAGGCGGAACAGGACGGCCGAGCGACTTCTACCTGCGTTCGTCGCTGGAGAATCCGCCGGTTACGCCACCTGTGACACCGCCCGTGACGCCTCCCGTCACGACTCCGGTCACGCCGCCTGTGACGCCTCCGGTTACGACGCCTCCGGTTACGACGCCGCCGGTTACAACGCCCCCGGCAACAACGCCGCCGGCCACGACACCGCCGGTGACAACCACGCCCGCTTCCCCCAACGACGCCGCAGTGATTGGCGGCACGGGCACGACGCCCACGCCGTCCGCTCCGATTGCGTACCGTCCGGCTGTCATCGGATATGCGCTGACACCGTCGCTGAACATCGACTACGGTTTCGCGATCCTGAGCCGCCTGCATGAGCGCGTGGGTGACATCGCCAATCTCGAGAAAGCGCAAGGCACGCACGACAACGGCGTGTGGGGACGCATCGGTGGCCAGAACCTCGATGCCAATTCGGGCGACCGTTTCTCCGCCGATGAACGCACGTTCTTCGCACAATTCGGCAAGGACTGGACGTTGGCTTCGAACCCGGCAGGCGGCAGCACGCACGCCGGCGTGACGCTGACGATCGGCTCGACCTCGGCCACTTTCGAAGACAGCGCACGCAGCCTGAACCCGACGCTCGGTACGGGGACCGGTTCAGTGGAAACGCAAGCACAATCGCTCGGCGGCTACTGGACGAAGTACCTGAAGGACGGCAGCTATTTCGACGCCGTCGCGCAACTGACCCACTATCGCAACAAGTACGGCGATGTCTACGGCGGCGGCGCTTCGCAGAACGGCTACGGCACGGGTCTTTCTGGCGAAGTCGGCAAGCCTTTCCTGATCGGCTCGACGACGATTGCGATCGAACCGCAGGCGCAGTTGATGTATCAGTACCTGCATCTGAATGGTTTCAACGATGGCATCTCGCCGGTAGGCAGCACATCGAGCAACGCGCTGCGCGGCCGCGCCGGGTTCCGCATCTTCAAGGCGAACCTGAGCAACGACACGAAGACGGGTGCATTGACGCCTTACTTCACGGCCGACGTGCTGCGCGATTTCCTGACGCCGGGCAACACGACGGTCGACGGATCGACCTTCAACGGTGCGTTCTCGAAGACGTGGTACGAACTCGGCGTGGGACTGACCACGAGCATGGGCAAGTCGTCGGAGATGTATGCCAACGTGAAGTACTCGCGCAACATTGGCGGTGATTATCGCCGGGGTGTGTTTGGTCAGGTCGGGTACAAGTTCAGCTGGTAAGAACAACTGCAGGACGTGAGCTATGAGCGGGGGAATGACGAACACCAGGTTCGTCATTCCCCCGCTTTTTTTGGGTGGTCAAAGGTCCAATGTAAAGCCGATTCTTGCCCAAGCCCTGCAGCGATGTGAAAATAAAGCGATCATCTGCTTATGTGCAGTACCTTACGTTTTCCATTTCGCCATTCAATAAACAGAGACCCACTCAGGAGAACATCGCCGTGAACTCAGAATCCGACCGTCGCGCACGCATCGCCGTTGTCACCGGCGCCGGAGCCGGCATTGGCCGCGCTGCATCGCTTGCTTTACTGCAGGACGGCTGGACCGTGGTGGCCGCGGGACGCCGTATCGAACCGCTCGAACAGCTTGCCAGCGACGCGCCCGATGGCAGCCGCGTGCTGCCCTGCCCCTGCGACGTGGCGGATCCAGAAGCCGTGAAGAACCTGTTCGCCACAGCGGTCGACACGTATGGCCGCGTCGATCTGCTCTTCAACAACGCGGGCGTATCGAACCCGCCGGGGCCGTTCGAGGACTGGACCGTCGAGCAGTGGAAATCGGTCATCGATATCAATCTCAACGGCATGTTCTATTGCATCCAGCAAGCTTTCCGCGTGATGCGCGCGCAAACGCCAATGGGCGGCCGGATCATCAACAACGGTTCGATATCGGCGACATCGCCGCGACCCAATTCCATTGCGTACACCGCGACCAAACACGCTGTTGAAGGCATGACGAAATCCGCCTCGCTCGATGGCCGGAAGTACGACATTGCGGTGGGCCAGATCGATATTGGCAATGCGCAGACCGATCTCGCCGCGCGCATGGCGAAGGGTGTGCCGCAGGCAAATGGAGAAATTGCCGCTGAGCCGATGCTCGATGTGAACATTGTCGGGCAATCCGTGCGTTATATGGCGAGCTTGCCGCTGGAGGCAAACATTCTGTTCCACACGGTCATGCCGGCGAAGATGCCCTTCGTGGGCCGAGGATAAACAAGCGCGCAAAAAGCGGCGGCGCAATGCATCGCGCTGCCGCTTCGAACGATTACATCCGCCAGCGCGCCGACACCGTGAAGGTGCGCGGATCGCCTGGCATGTTGCTCATGTCCGCGTTGCCGTGCGCGGAGATGAAGTAGTTGCGGTTGAAGAGATTATCGAGCGTCAACGTGACGTCGACCTTCTTGCCGTGATAACCGGCGCCAAGGTCGAAGGTCACGAAGGACGGTAACGTGACCAGGTCGCTTGCCGACGTGAAGCGCGCCGACTGGAACTGGCTGCCGCCCGCTACGTAAAAGCCGTAAGGCAGATCGCGCTTGATCCAGATGCTCGCGCTATGCCGCGGCGAGAGACCGGGGGTGCTGTCGTGCAGCGAGATGCCTGCAGCGGTTGCCTGCGGCGAACCCTGCACGTTCCCGTTCAAATAGGTATAGCCGCCGAACACGGACCACTTCGGCGCGACCTCCCCCGCAAACGACAACTCCACACCGCGCGAATGCTGCGTGCCGATAGGCAGCGAGAACGACGGATTCGTCGGATCGGCGATCTGCTGGTTGGTCTGCTTCATGTCGAACAACGCGACGCTCGCGCTCGCGTGTCCGCCGAGGTCTAACTTCGAACCCACTTCGAAGCTCGTGGTCTTTTGCGGCTCGAGCGTGGACGCATTAGCGACCACGCCGTTGCTGATGAGCGTATCCGCCAGCGGCGAGAACGACTGGCTATATGTGCCATACAACGTCACCCACTCCAGCGGCTCGTACATCAAGCCCACCCGCGGGCTCCACGCACGATCCGTACGCGCGAGGTTCACGCCCGCTGCCGTATAGTCGCGGCGCGTCTGGTCGATGTAATCAAAGCGCAGTCCGGCAAGCACTTTCCAGTGTTCGGTCAGCGAAATCAGGTCCTGCGCATATAGCCCGGCAATGCCGATTACGGTCGAGCCATTGGTGCTCGCAAGCGTACCGGGCTTAATGCCGGGAAGATCGATTTGTTGCGGATTGAAGAGATTGTAAGTCGCGACGTTCTTGTTCGTGTAGATGGTGTCGAACTTTTGCTGTTGCGATAATTCCAGGCCATACAAGACCTCGTTTTTCATGCCGAACAGCGTGGCTTTCTGCGTGAGTTCGAACATGCCGTCAACGCCATGATCGTTGCGAAAACGCGTCGACTCGTCGAGCGTCACGACCGGATTCGCGGCTGTCTTGATCGGTTCGTAGTTGACGTAGTTCTTGCGCTCGAGCGAGAAGTCATACGTGCGTACGGCTGCATGGAATGACAGCGAGTCGTTGAAGCGGTGGTCCAGCGACGCCGTCGCGCTTTCCACCGTGATGTCGTTATACGACGTGTTCGCAGCATTCGCCGAGCCATAGTACGTGTTGTGCGGCACGTCGACCGGCCGCCCGAGATAAGCGGGCAGGCCCTGGTCCGAGGTTCGGCGGTCATGCAGGTAATCGGCTTCGAGATTGAGCGTGGTGTTGGCATCGAGCTTGAATTGAGCCGACGGCGCTATCGCCTGGCGGTTTAACTGGAACTGATCGCGAAAGCTGTTGGAGTTCTCGCCGGCGCCCGTTATGCGAAAACGTGCTGCGTCGTTTGCATTCAGTCCAATATCGAATTCGCCACGACGTTCGCCCTCGGTTCCAAGCGACACACCGACTTCCTGCTGCGGATCGGCTTCGGGTTTCTTCAGCGTCCGGTTGATCAGCCCGCCCGCTGAACCGCGCCCGTACAGCACCGCAGCGGGTCCCTTCAAGACCTCCACGCTCTGCACGTTGGAGAGGTCGCGGTAGTACAGCGAGTCGTCGCGAATGCCATCGACGTATTGGTCCGTGATGCTGCTGAACCCGCGAATCGTGACTTGATCACGCTGCCCGTCGCCGACCGAGAAGCCCACGCCGGGCACGTTGCGTAACGCCTGCTGAATCGAGGTGGCGTTCTGTTCTTCGATGAGCGCGCGCGGCACCACGGTGACAGTTTGCGGCACATCCATGAGCGAGGTGCTGGTTTTGGTCGCGGTCTTCGAGCGGCTCGTATCGTAGGTCGTGCGGTCCGTCCGCGCGTTGATATTGATCGCCGGCAACGTGGACGCTGGCGCGGGCGCGGCGGCTGGCGTCTCTTGCGCGAGCAAAGGGCGCGCGCCGGCAAGCGAGGTGGCAATGACGAGTGCGCGACAAGCTTTCTTCTTGATAGACATGGAAAGGTTCGTAGGGTTGAAGACGATAAAGCGACAGGAACGCAAATATAAAACGAGCCGCAGTTACCACGAACCACCATGCGTTTCGAGAAGACACGACATCGGCTGCCGTGGAACGGCATTCGATGTGGGGAGGAGGAGGTGCTTTGGCGGCGCGGGAGTCGCAGAGCGCCCGCACGCCGATCAAGCCGATATGTTTCGGCCTGTCATTTTTCGAAAGAAAGAATAATAACCGCGATAAATAGAATGCCGCGCATACCCTAAGTTGGCTTAGGGCTTTTAATGAAGTCTTGCGAGTCAACGAAGCATTGGGCTATTTTTATTACTAATTTGTAATTTAAAGATATGCAAACGAAAGATTATCGATCCTGTTTTTGAACGGTTTGGCGTTTTAGCAGAACCGGAGAACCAAGGCGAAAAAAAAGCGCCATGCGAGCATGGCGCTTGAAAATTCTAGCTTCCGAGGGATGGGCTAGAACTGAGAGACGGTCAGGGCTTGGACTACACGCACACTCAGTGCATGACGCCGAAAAACGCCAGTACGGCATCGTCCGGGCTCAGGCCTACTTCAAAATAACCTTGCAATCGCTCGGCGGTCGGATCATCCAGCCGGAATGGCGGCCGGATGAATTTCGCGGCGACGGAGCGGTCGTACCAGAGACTTATCCACTCCTTCAAATCGACCAGCATCAACTCTTCAGCCACTACGGATCGATCGGCCATAGGATCTCCGCAACTTAACCAGGCGAACATCGGGAATGAAACGGAAATACAGCGCTGGAACGCGTTTGATATGGGCGCATCGTTTCATACAGCTTCATATTAAATATTCGGCCTCGATTTGCCAGTCGGCGGAAGCGGATTTTCCCCTAGGCGGTTCCTGATTCTCCTATCAGGATTTCCTGACACGGCGAATCAATCGCTATTCGGTCACCAATCCGTGCCTCACTGCGTATCGGATCATTTCCGAATTATTGTTCAGGCCGAGCTTCTGCATGAACCGCATCTTGTGTGTGCTGATGGTCTTGGCGCTGAGCGAGAGGGCGTCGGCAATATCGTTGATGCTGCTGCCCGCAGCCAGCATCCGTAACACCTGGAACTCGCGGTCCGACAGGATTTCGTGCGGTGGCCCGTCGTTCGATGGGGCATCGAAAACGATCGCATCCACTAGTTTCGGATCGATGAAACGTCCGCCCGCAGCGAGCTTGCGAATGGCCGCAAGCAGCACTTCGAGATCGCTGTCCTTCGTGACATAACCCGTTGCGCCCGCACGCAACGCGCGCGAAACGACCTGCCCTTCGTTGTGAATGCTCAGCACGAGAATGGGAAGCGCCGGCTGCTCGGCCCGCACACGCCGGATCAGGTCCACGCCGCTGATGCCGGGCATGGTCATGTCGAGCATCAGCAGATCGACGTGGCAGGCACGCAGCTTGTCCACTACATCGGCGCCGTGCGCTGCTTCGCCAACCACCTGGATATCGGTCGTGGTCGCAACGATCTGCTTGAGTCCGCTGCGTACGATTGCGTGGTCATCGGCTATGAAAATACTGATCATTGTTCCCGTCCGCCGTCGAGCGGTAAGTGAATCGACACCATGGTTCCCGCGCCCGGCGCGCTGTCTATCTGCAATGTCCCGCCGATCAGTCTCGCGCGTTCGCTCATGCCGAGCAGGCCATACGAGTAACCGCCTTGCGCGGAATCAGCGTCGAAGCCCTTGCCGTCATCGCTTACGCGCAGATCGAGCGCGACGTCGCTGCTTACCAGCGTTACGGTCACGCGCGACGCCGCTGCATGCCGCGATACGTTCGTCAGCGACTCCTGGACGATGCGAAATACGGCGGTGGAAAACGCATCGGCAAGCACGGGTTCGCCACCGCGCACGACGAGCTGGCATGGCATGCCGTTACGCCGTGCGAAGTCCTCGGCGAGCCATTCGAGCGCCGAGACTACGCCGAAATTGAGCGCAGCAGGCCGCAAATGACTCGCGACATTGCGCACCATCCAGATCGTCTTTTCGACCAGTTCGCGGATGTCGTCGATCTTGCGCGTGGCTTCAGGATCGGTGTTTGCCTTGACGTTCGCATCACCCACGAGGCGCATCTTCAGCAGCGCAACATCCATCTTCAGCGCGGTCAGGACCTGTCCGAGTTCGTCGTGGATTTCCATGGCGATGCGCCGTCTTTCCTCCTCGCGGATCGCTTCGAGATAGGCCGATAATTCGCGCAACCGCTCACGTGACGCAAGCAGTTCTTCTTCGGTCCGCTTGCGCTCGGTGATGTCCTGAACGGTTCCAACGATACCCCACGGACTTCCCTCATCGGCCTGGATATGTTCCGCTTGCAGCCGCACGATCCGCGTGGCGCCATCGGGTCCGACAATACGATGATCGATACCAAACGGCTTCCCCGTGCACATCAGCACGCGCACCGCCCGCCTGAAGGCGGCATGGTCGTCGGGATGAACCGCTGCGAGGTAAGCGCTGTAGCACGGCTTCACCTGCGAGCAGACAACACCGAGGATCCGGTAAATTTCCGACGACCAGTGCGTGACCCCTCGCGCGCTGTCCCACGCCCAGTCGCCCAGGCGCGCAAGGCGCTGCGCGTTCGCGAGACTCGCCTCGCTTGCGCGCAGTTTTTCGTCGGCTGCTTTGCGCGCGGTGATGTCGTAGAGGCCTACATAGATGGCGGGAACGTCGTCGTAGGTTGCAACGCGGGCATTCGCCACGGCCCAGAACGACGTGCCGTCGGGCCGCCTGAAGCGCAGTTCGGTGTTATGCAGATTGCCCTCGCTGCGCAATTTGCAAACAACCGGATCGCGCTCACCCGGCGCTCCATAAAAGTCGACGATGTTGCCCGTTGTCTGCGCCTCATCGAATGAAAAGAGCCTTCGAAAAGGCTGGTTCATGTAAAGAATCTCGCCTTGCGGCATGGACGTGATGCACAACGGCACCGGACTCGTTTCAACGATCGCACGAAAGCGCGCTTCGCTTTGCTTGAGCCGCGCCTCGACATCTTTACGTTCGATGATCTCGAGATTCAGGCTCAGGTTGGCCCGCGCGAGTTCCTCGGTTCGTTGCGCAACGCGCGCCTCGAGTTCATCGCGTGCTTCGCATAGCTTGCGCTCGGTTTCCTGACGCACCGCTATCTCATGCTGCAATTGCAGGTTGCGCGTGACGAGTTGTCGCTGCAACGTGCGCAATGACAGATGCGTACCAATGCGCGCAACCACTTCATCGACGCGAATGGGTTTCGTGACGTAATCCACGCCGCCCGCCGCGAGCCCTTCCACGACATCGGCGGCCGCCGACATGGACGTCATGAAGATCACGGGAATCTCGTTCGTATCGCTGTTCGCTTTCAGGCGCCGGCAGGTTTCATAACCATCGATGCCGGGCATCTTCACATCCAGCAAAATCAGGTCGGGTTGCGAGAACGCTGCGCGTTCCAGCGCCTCAAGCCCGTCGAGTGCAACCAGCACGCGATACCCCTGGTCTTCCAGGCTCTCGACCATGACGCTCAGGTTCGCCGGCATGTCGTCCACGATCAGGACCGCGGGCGCCTCGACCGCCACTGTTGCCGTATCGCTCATGACGCGTGTCTCCCTTCAAGATGCTGTTCCACGAACTGCACGATTGCCTTCGTCCGATACCCCTTCGCCAGCGCGCGCAGCTCCGCTGCAAACGCGCCGTAACGGGCGTCCAGATGCGTGATGCGTTCGGCCCACAGCACGATTTCACGCATGTTCCCTTGCCGCGCCAGGCGATGCAACACTTCGAGTTCGTCAAGCGGCAAAGGAATATATGGCATTGGCGCGCTAAAGGTCCCAGGCGGCTCGATAATCGCCGTTGGCGCATGGATCCATTCAATCGAGGTCACCGACGCGATCTTGTGCAGCAGCGTGTCGAGATGAAGCGGCTTGACGATAAACGCATTCGCGCCCGCAGCGAGGCTGCGTGGTTCGTCGCCGCCGGAAGGACTTGCGGACATAGCGATTACCGGGACCTCGCTCATTCCCGGCATGAGACGCAGGCGATGAATGGTCTGCAGCCCGTCCAGGCCGCCCATGATCACGTCGGTGAGAACCAGGTCCGGGGTGGTCCGCCGGGCGATCTCGACCGCCTCCGCGCCGCTTTCCGCTTCGAGCACCGCGAAACCGATGTGCCCCAGCATGACGGCGGCCACCGCGCGATTCGTGGGCGCATCATCGATCACGAGCACCGTTCTGCGCGCGCCCGCGTAGCCCGTGATCACCCGCGCGGGCACCGTCGGCGATCGCACGACAAGCCAAGCCGGCGTGGCCGCATCGAGTTCAAACCAGAATGTGCTGCCCTCTCCCTTGCAGCTCTCGACGAAGATTTCACTGCCCATCGCGCGCATGAGTTGCCGGCTGATGCCGAGTCCAAGCCCCGCGCCGCCACGCTGCCGTTGTTCGTCGCCGCTTTGCTCGAAGGGCTCGAAGATCAGCTCGCGTTGCGCCTCATCAATACCGATGCCTGTGTCCTCCACCGTGAATCGAACACGGCCATCCACGAGCGTTGCCACGCGCAAGGTCACGCTGCCGTGGTCGGTGAACTTCACCGCGTTGGCGAGCAAATTAAGCAACACTTGCCGTAGCCGCCGTTCATCGGCACGTACGGCCTCGGGCACACCCCGCGCGGCGTTGCAGACAAATACCAGGTCTTTCTGCTCCGCCTTCACGCCGATGATCTCGCGAATATCGTTGAGCAAACCCGCAAGCGGCACGGCGACGATATCGAAGGGCACCTTCCCCGCCTCGATCCTCGCGATGTCCAGGACGTCGTTGATCAGCGCCAGCAGATGTTCGCCGCTGCGCTGGATCACGCCGAGTCCATCGCGCTGGCGCTCGTTCAAGGCCGGATCGCGGCTCAGCACCTGCGCGTAGCCAAGAATGCCGTTGAGCGGCGTGCGCAATTCGTGACTCATGTTGGCAATGAACTCGGACTTCGCACGATTGGCCGCTTCCGCTGCATGCCGCGCTTCACGGCCTTCGGCGGCTTCGCGTTCATCGATATACGCACGATAAAGCCGTGCCGACATTGCATGGAACGATGCCACCACGCGCTCGAGTTCGTCCGGATGACGCGGCGGTTTGCGTTGCAACGCAAAGGCTTGCGGCGCTTGCCGGAAGTCGTAGCTCTCTACGCGCCGCGCCACCACCGCGAGATGCCGCGTCACGAGACGCGAAAAAATATAGAACGTGAAGAGCGTGACGATGAACGTGTTCGCCGCCTGGCTCAGCAAGATGACCAGCGCGGTTTTATACAGCTCGCGGTACAGGTTCGTGAGCGTCGCCTCCACTTTCAACGTGCCGATCATTTCTTCGTGACCTTGAATCCGATACACGACAGGGAAGCTCCGCACGATCACCGGCCCCAGCGTGCGCTCGCCTGCGGCGACGACCATGGACGTATCGCTCGCGATGATCTCGGTGACTTCGGCAATCCGGATATCGGGCAGACGGAGAATGCCGTCGAGCTGCAGCTCGAGTTGCGGGCGATCGAGACGCCAGAGCGCTTCGCCCAAGCTGCCGCGATAACTCTCGTTGATCTGCGCGAGCCTGCTTTCGATCAGCGCCATGCCCCGGTCATAGTCGCGATAAAGCTGCAGCGCCGTGAGCGTCAACGTCACCATGCAGCTAAACAGAAAAACCGTTGCGAGCAGGCGCAGGACAACACTGCTGCGGTGGCGCCCGACTGAATCCCACAGTCCGCCAAACGTGTTAAGCGCCATATTTTTCCGGACCCGGCTAAGTTCTCGACTTGCGTATTTTGCGCTCTCCAATAGCGCGGGTCTAACGAGAGAAGTGCAGGGAAAGCCACTTTGATCGCGAAAAAAACCGACGCAGATGTACCGAGTGCTTAATTATTTGCTGAAGTGGACCGGTTCATTGAAGTCGGCGGCGATCCGTATCCGCCCTTTAAAGCTACCGAAACGGCGAATCGTTGGCTGCTTGAACGGGACCGGCATTAAAACAGCCTTGCCGCCTTTCGTGATAAGAAATTGCTCACCATTGCAAGCTGCATAAATTTGCCTGGACAGATCGGATGCAACATCGTGAAGTTCAATTATTTTCATATGCTCTCGCAGTAAAGTGTTTAGCACAGCTGCTCGCTAATGGCGCCGCTCTCACTTGCGGGATCGCACTGCGTCTCCGCCCATCTCACATGAACGACGCGCACCGGCATATCGTGCGCCGCGCAGTACGCGAGCCAGCGCGTCTGGTTATCCTGCAGACGGTCCCCCGGCCCCTTCACCTCGATCATTTCGTAGCGCCTCTGTTGCGGCCAGAAGCGGATCAGGTCCGGAAACCCCGTCCGGTTCGCGCCGATATCCTGCAAAAGCCTGCGAAACCACAACTTCATATGTGCGGCGGGCAAGCAAAGCAGCGCCTGCTCCAGCAGTTCGGCTGTCAGCATTCCCCAATGAACGAAAGGAGATTGAACGCCCGCCTTCAATTCAAACGCCGACCGGATCACGTGCTCGTGCTGAGCGGTATCGAGTAAAGCAAGGCATTGGTCGAACGCGTCGCGCCGTGCCGCATGAAAGCCCGGCGAATGGAGATCCGCGGGACCACGCTGGAACGGATGGAAAAATGCGCCCGGCAGCGGCATGAAGATCGCGTCCCAGCAAAGCAGCCCGAAGAGCGAATTGATCAATGTGTTCTCGACGTAATGCACGCCCGCGCCCGGTTCGCTGAGTGCATCGCGAACGATCATTTCTACCGAAGCAGGTCGGGCCGGCATTGGCAGGACAACATCGATACGTTCAACGGGTCGCGCCCTGCCCACGGGCTCGATGGGAAGCCCGAGCTTGCGCCGAAGCCGTGGCAACATGCGCCCGACGCGTTGCGCTTCCTCTTCGCTTTCGGGCTCGCTGCACGCCTGAAGCGCCAGGACGTATGCATCGGTGTAAAAACCCGCCTGTTCCAGCGCACGCATGCGCCGGTGCCGCGCGCCCGGAAACGCGCACGACCTGTAAGCGGCCAATGCCGTATCCCAGTGACGAAGCCGCTCGCAGTACTGCCCCACGCGATACAACAGTTTTTGCCGGCGCTGGTCCAGCCAGCCGTGATCGCAAGCCAGTGCTTCGATCTCGGGAATCATGGCTTCGATGGACGGCACGTCATCGATGGTATCGAGCATGTCGCGGTATGCATGCACGGCCAGGAACACATCGATATCCGCGCGGGTTTGGAAAGCGCGCGACGACCGTTCGAGCAAGACCCGCTCGTACCGCACGATCCCGAGGTCCGCGAGTACGAACTCGGCCCAGCTTTGGCGCAAATTGCCGAAGAACATGAGCCTCAGGCGCTCGCATAACGCGGTCACATTCAAACGCATGACGACGTCGCATGCACCCGGATGCCATTCGCGATAAACCCGCTCGCCGGGATGCAGGAACGAAAGCGATTCCTGTAGCTCGGACTTGCGCGCGCTCGCGGCGGCCGGATTTAGCGAGAAGATCTTCGTCAGTTCGGGTTTGGTGTGAAGACCGAAGACCTGGTCGAGCGTAAGCGGCGGATTTGCGTCCACCCAACCGAGCGCGCTGAGCGGCGCGAGCGCTTCGAGCGGGCATCCGATTTCATCGTAGAGCAGTTTGCTTGCGCGGAAATGCGGTCCCACGCGCATCAGCATGCGAACCAGCAACGCCCGCGACGCCAGCGGCAACGCCGCAAATTCGCGCAGGAAAACGCGCTCGTCTTCAGCCCAGAGGTCGTCGTAACGATCCGCAAGCCATTGGAGCGCGCGCTCGAAATTCAGGAGGTAATAAAACCGGCGCTGAAAATTCGCAGGTTGCAGGGAAGTCGGATCGCTCATGATCACTGTATGCATATACAGCAGTCATGATACCGCTACTGAAGCGCCCTGGGGTCGCTCCGCGTCAAATTTGCGCCGAGCCGCCATCGACGAAAAGTTCGCTGCCCGTTACGAAACTGCTTTCATCGGAGGCGAGGAAAAGTGCTGCATTTGCAGTCTCTTCGGGCTTGGCGAGACGTCCGAGCGGCGTGACCGATTGCACGTACTTGATCATCTCGTCGCTGGCTTCCTGCGTGGTCGCGAGGCCATGCCAGCCAGGCGTCGATGTCGCGCCGGGAACCAGCACGTTGACGCGGATCTTGCGCGGCGCGAGGTCGACAATCCAGCTTCGGGCGAAATTGCGGATCGCGGCCTTGGTCGCGCTATAAACGCTGAACGATGCCCCTCCTGTTACTTCCGTGGTCGATCCGGTCAAGATGATCGAGCTGCCGTCCCTCAACAGCGGCAACGCCTTCTGCACGGTGAAGAGCGTGCCCTTGACGTTGGTGTCGAAGGTCTTGTCGAAGTGCTCTTCCGTGATCTCGCCGAGCGCTGCAAATTCGCCGCCGCCTGCGTTGGCGAAGAGGATATCGATACTGCCCGCCTCGCTTTTGACGACCTCGAACAACCGGTCAATGTCAGCAAGTTTCGATACGTCGCCCTGGATGCCGCGCGCGTTCGCGCCCACTTCCGCGACTGCTGCGTCGAGTTCCTGCTGACGCCGTCCGCTCATGAACACGCGCGCGCCCTCCTCGGCGAAACGCTTTGCCGTGGCGAGACCAATACCGCTGTTCGCGCCCGTGATCACCGCGACTTTTCCTGTGAGCTTGCCCATGTGAGTTCTCCTTTAATGAGTTGGAGAATTCATTATGGGCGGGTACATTCTGTTATGCTAGTACCTACCTAAAGGTATGTGCCAAGGCATCATGGAAACCCGTTCTTTCAGTTGTGGGCTCGAGGTCGCGTTATCGGTAATCGGCGGAAAGTGGAAACCGATCGTCCTGTTTCATCTGAATGGCGGCCCGCGGCGTTTCGGCGAGCTCAAGCGGCTCGTCGCCGGCATCAGCGAGAAAGTGCTGATCCAGCAAGTACGCGAACTCGCAGAAGATGGCGTCATCATGCGGCGTGACTACGGCGAGATTCCACCGAGAGTCGACTATCAGATGACCGAATTCGGGTTGACGCTCGCCCGTGCACTGATGCCGTTATGCGCTTGGGGCGATGCAAACCGCGAACGCATCGACGCTTTGCTTAACAATAAAGCGCTGGCTGCAAGCGACTGAAAATAGGGGCCGGGTACGGATTCTGAAAAGCACCTCAAGATGTCGTGCCATGCACACATCGACATCGAAATTGACTGGCCCATGACGGCAAACGTTGCACGCGGTGGCATCATATGCGCCTTGCTCTCAAACGCCTGGCACCCATACATGTCCAACCTGATCGTCCACGGCGGCATTGCGCTGCGCGGTGAAATCACCCCGTCCGCCAACAAGAACGCCGTCCTGCCCATTCTCTGCGCCACCCTTCTGACCGACCAGCCATTGCGGCTTATAGGCGTTCCGGACATCACCGACGTCAAGAAGATCCTCGACATTTTCCGCATGCTCGGCAGCAGCGTTTCGATGGACTTCACGACCGGCGTCCTGCAGCTTCACCATCACGCCACGCGGTTCGATCCGGTCGAACACCGGCTGCCGGAAGAGATGCGTTCATCGATCATGCTGGTGCCGCCGCTGCTTGCACGCTTCGGCGTCGCGCGTCTGGAGAATGACGTAAAAGGCTGCACGTTGGGTGTGCGCGAGATCGACCCGCACGTCGAGGTATTCGAGCGTTTCGGCGCGCGCATCGAGCGCACGACGGACTCGCTGATCGTTCGCGTCGAATCGCAGATGACCGCGAATGATCACTGGTTCGACTATGCATCGGTGACGACGACCGAGAACTTCGTGCTTTGCGCGGCATCCGCGAATGGCACGTCGTCGCTGGTCAACGCGGCATCGGAGCCTCACGTGCAGGAGTTCTGCCGTTTTCTCGCGATGCTCGGCGTGGCGATCGACGGCATTGGAACATCACGCATCACCGTGACCGGCGGCAAGAAACTGGGCGGCGGCGAATTTCGTTTCAGCGAAGACTTTCATGAAATCGCCACGTTCCTCGCGCTCGGCGCTATCACGGGCGGTGATATTGCGGTGAAGAACACGGCGCCGGAACAGTTTCCGCTGATCGACCGGACCTTCGCGAAATTCGGTGTACACGTGGAGCACAGCAACGGCTGGTCGCGCACCGTTCGCGATGGCCCCTTGCGCGTGCGCCGGCCATTCACGCAGAACATCCTGACCAAGGTCGAAGCGGCGCCGTGGCCGTATCTCCCGGTCGACCTGCTGCCGATTTTCATCGCCCTCGGCGTGAAGGCGGAAGGCAGCGCCATGTTCTGGAACAAGGTCTACGACGGCGCCATGGGCTGGTCCGGCGAACTGTCGAAGTTCGGCGCGCACGTGTTCCTGTCGGACCCGCATCGGCTGATCACGTTTGGCGGCCTCACGCTTACGCCGGCCAAAGTGGAGAGCCCGTACATCATTCGCGTGGCGATTGCGCTGCTGATGGTTGCCGCAAGTATTGAAGGCCGCTCGGAAATCACCAACGCGCTGCCGATCCGGCGCGCGCATCCGCGATTCGTCGAAAACCTGCGCTCAGTGGGTGCGAACGTGGAATGGACCAGCAGCGAATAACCCTCGCAGCACTTCCAAGTAGTACGAGAAGCGCGGGCGCTCAAGCCCGCGCCTTTTACGCAGTTCATTATTTGACCGCAGTTCATCATTTGACCGCGAATCAAAAGCGCCAGATCAGCCAATCCTGGACCGCATCCCGCACGCGAGTCCGGATCACCAAGCCTGCTTAGAATAATTAATTAATCAAACTGCGTGGCGTCAAACGTAAGTGCCTTCGATTTGCGAATAAACTCTCGCCTGCCCGATGTGTCATCCTGTCGGCAAATCTGCTAAACGAACACGTCAATCACTTAGCTAAACAAAGAAGCGTCCGGGCCTCATTGAGCCGATGCGCTCTTGGTCAACTCATTCACCATGGAGACACAGTGATCAGAAATGGTCTTGGCGGCATGCTGCTCAAGCTCTTCTGCCTGGTGGCGACAGTGAGCGCGACTACGAGCAACGCAGTCGCGGCGGGTCCCGATTGCTCCCGGCCCTTTACGCTCGCATTGCACGATCACGGTCTGCTTTATTCCGCCGATACCGACACCGGTATCGACAAGGACTTTGCAGATGAACTCATTCGCCGCAGCGGCTGCAGGGTCAACGTGAGCCTGATGTCGCGTGCGCGCATCTGGCAATTGATTGAATCCGGCGCGCTCGACTTCAGCTTGTCCGGCATTGCGAATGCAGAGCGCAATCGCTTTGCAACGTTTGCGTGGTATTTCACCGATAAATATTATCTCCTCGTCCGAAAAGATTCCGGCATGCACCGTCTGGCGGATTTCGAACGCAGCGACCAGTTTCAGCTCGGCGTCATCCGGAGTTTCCGCTATAGCGATTCCGCCAACAAACTCGTCGATACACTCGCGGCCAAAAATCGCGTCAGTCAGGCGGGCGGCCTCGAACCTCTCTATGAAGCGCTGATCAACCGCCGCATTCAGGGCATGATCATGGAGCCCTTCGATTACCCCGCGCTCGAAGAAAAACGTATTCGCGATGTCACCACGGTCATCGAATTCAATGATCCTGCCGTGCCGCACGGTTTGATCATGTCGAAAAAAGCGCTTTCGCCCGATGAGCAGGCGAAGTGGCGCGCGCTGGTGAACCAGATGCGCGCGGATGGCACAGTGCTGCGGATCTTCCGCAAGTATTTCAAACCCGATCTGGCGCAGGCCATGGTCGATTTCAAGGCGCCGCAGTGACCCGGGCGCGCCGCTGGGTTCGTGCCGGCCTCTCGCCGCAGTCGCTGCATCGGCTGGTCCCGCTGTTGATTCCGCTACTTGTCCTCTTTGCCGCGCTGAGCGTCACGTGGGCCGTGTGGGATCACGAACAGCAAGCGTCGCGGCGCGAGTTGCTGTCCCAGTTCGACTTCTCGCTCGGCGACGCGGTGAGCCGTGTAGAACAGCGCATGGCCGCCTACGAGCAGATGCTGCACGGCGTGCAGGGCCTCTTTGCCGCCGGCGGCAATGTCGGCCGCGACAACGTGCGCGACTATGTCAGCGCGCTCAATCTCGACGCGAACTTCTCCGGCATCCAGGCAATAGGCGTCGTGAAGTGGGTATCGGCGGCGCAGAAGGACGCACATGTCGCGGCCATGGTCATGGATGGCCTCGGCCACTACGGCATCGCACCGCAAGGTGACCGCGACGACTACGCACCGATCGTCCAGCGCGAGCCGAACGTTGGCGGCAACCGCCGCACGCCGCTCGGCTTCGACACCTGGACCGATCCGGTGCGCCGTCTGGCCATGGAAAAGGCGCGCGACTCGGGCATGGCCGTGATATCGGGCAAGGTCAGGCTCGCAGTCGACGACGGCCCCGACGCGCAGCCCGGTTTCATCATGTACGTGCCGGTTTATACGCGCGGCCAGTCGCAGGACAACGTTGCGCAGCGCCGGGCGCATCTGGCGGGCTGGGTATATGCATCGTTTCGAATGAGCGATGTGATTGCAAGCCTCTACGGCGAGCAGCCGCGCGGCCTGTCGCTCGCCATCTACGACGGCGTCGAGCCGTCGGCTGCAGCGTTGCTCTATCGATCGCCCGATACCGGCAGGAAACCTCCGGCAGAGACGATCTCCGCCAGCGAATATCTCGTGGTAGCGGGCCATAACTGGACGCTGTCCCTCGCCACGCAAGACGGGTTCAAGACCGGATTCGGGCGCAACGCGCAATGGATCATCGCGATCACGGGCACGGGGCTGAGCATCACGCTGGCCTTGCTCGCGTGGTTGCTCGTGACCGGCCACGGACGCGCGATGCGCCTTGCTTCCACCATGACGCGCGAATTGCGCGAAAGCGAAGAGAAGTTTCGCGCCATCGCCGATTGCACCGTCAACTGGGAAGTCTGGTGGGGACCGGACGGCAAGCCGCGCTGGATCAATCCGTCGGTCAGGCAATACACGGGCTATACCGTCGAAGAATGCATGGCCATGTCCGACTTCGCCGCCACGCTGATCCATCCGGAAGACATGCCGCGGGTCGCGCCGGAATTCAAGAAGGGGCTGCAGGGGCATCGTGGTCATGACCTCGAATTCCGCTGCGTGCGCAAGGACGGGTCGATTGTGTGGCTGTCGGTTTCGTGGGTGCCGATCACCGACGCCAAAGGCGTCTTCACGGGCTTTCGCACGAGCGGGCGCGATATCACCGAGCGCAAGCAGGCTGAGTCCGAGTTGCGTATTGCGGCGGTTGCATTCGATTCGCTGGAAGGCATGATGGTTACCGACGCCAATACCAGGATCCTGCGCGTCAATTCGGCGTTTATCGAATGCACGGGTTACAGCGCGGAGGAACTCGTCGGCAAGACGCCGCGCATGCTTCAGTCCGGCCGGCACGACGCCGCCTTCTTCCGAGAGATGTGGGAATCGATCAACCGCGTGGGCGGCTGGCAAGGCGAAATCTGGGATCGCCGCAAGAATGGCGAGGTGTATCCGAAATGGCTGAGCATCTCGGCCGTGACGGGCGCGGACGGCGTGGTCAGCCATTACGTGGGCGCGCATCACGACATCACCGAGCGCAAGATCGCGGAGGAACGGATTCGCGAACTCGCCTTCTTCGACGCCCTCACCCGCCTGCCGAACCGCACACTGCTGATCGATCGCCTCACGCAAGCCATCGCACTCAGCACGCAGAAGAAGACATGCGGCGCGCTGCTGTTCATCGACCTGGATCACTTCAAGACGCTCAACGATACCCTTGGCCACGACAAGGGCGACGCGCTGCTGCAACAAGCGGCGGGAAGGCTTGCGGCGAGCGTCGGCCGCAGCGATACGGTGGCGCGCGTGGGCGGCGACGAGTTCGTCGTGGTGCTCGGTAGCCTGCATGAAAACCCGCAGGAAGCGGCGAACGAGACGGAGATCATCGGCGAGCGCATTCTCGCTGTTCTCGGCAACCCGTACCATCTCGACGACGTCGAATATCGCAGCACGGCGAGCATCGGGGCGACGCTGTTCTCGGGACATCACACGGTCATCGACGAACTGCTGAAGCAGGCCGACCTCGCCATGTACAAGTCGAAGGAACGCGGCCGCAACGCAATGTGTTTCTTCGATCCCGCCATGCAGACGGCCGTGATCGAACGCGCGACGCTCGAAGCGGGATTGCGCCGCGCGATCGAAGGTGATCAGTTCGTCCTGCACTACCAGGCGCAAGTGACCGACGGCGTGATCGACAACACGACGGACAGCTACCGTGTCATAGGTGCCGAAGCGCTGGTGCGCTGGCAGCATCCGGAAAAGGGGCTTGTGCCGCCGGCCGAGTTCATTCCGCTCGCGGAGGAAACCGGCCTGATCCTGGCGCTCGGGGACTGGGTGCTGGAAAGCGCGTGCACACGATTGGCGCAATGGATGGAGCAACCCGAAATGGCGCACCTGACCATGGCCGTGAACGTCAGCGCCCAGCAGTTCCGCCAGCCGGACTTCGTGGACAAGGTGCTGACGATCATCCGCAAGACCGGCGCGCATCCGGATCGCCTGAAGCTCGAACTCACCGAGAGCCTGCTGGTGGACAACATGCAGGACATCGTGCAGAAGATGTGGACGCTCAAGGCGAAGGGCGTGGTGTTTTCGCTCGATGATTTCGGCGTCGGGTATTCCTCGCTGTCATACCTGAAGCGCTTGCCGCTCGATCAGTTGAAGATCGATGAATCGTTCGTGCGCGATGTTCTCGTCGATCCCAACGACGCCGCCATCGCACGCACGATCGTGGCGCTTGCACAAAGTCTCGGACTCGGCGTGATTGCCGAAGGCGTGGAGACACCGGCGCAGCGTGATTTTCTTGCAAGCGTGGGATGCCACGCGTATCAGGGCTTCTATTTTTCACGCCCGATGCGCGTGGAAAGTTTCGAAGCGTTCGTGCGCAAGGACGATGCGGTGGCAGCTTGACGAAAGCCTTTTTCTTCGCAACAGGGCAGACCATCATTCAGGTGGTTGCGTGCTCCACTGAGCGAATTCATCGGCGAGAAAATCCACGCATACCCGCACCTTCGCCGATGCCGCCAGCCGCGCCGGATACACCGCCCAGACATTCGCCGGCTGCGTGACATCCGGCAGGACCTGCACGAGTTCCCCGCTTTCGAGCAGCGGCCGCACATCCCACAACGAACGCAACACGATCCCCCGCCCGGCCAGCGCCCATTGCACCGCCACCTCGCCGTGATTGGTCGAAAGCGGCCCTGTCACCTTGATCGACACCGGCTCGCCGCGCGCATGCAGACGCCACAAACCAAATGGATGATCGCGTTCCTTGATCGCGAGGCACGCGTGGCTCGCCAGGTCTGCAAGCTGCCTGGGCGCGCCGTGCTGCTTCAGGTACTCCGGGGAAGCACATAACACGCGATGATTCGATGCCAGCCGCTTTGCAATCAAGTGCGCTGCGATCTCGTCGCCGATACGGATGTCCAGGTCGAAGCCTTCGCCGGCGACATCGACGAGACGGTCGAACAGATCGAGCCTCACGCTCAGTTGCGGGTGTTTGTCGGAGAGACGCGCGAGCGCCGGCGCCACGATATGCCGCCCAAAACCAAAGCTGCTCGATACTCGCAGCGTGCCGCGCGGAACACGCCGCGTGGTGGAGACGTCTTCTACGAGCTGATCGACGTCATCGAGGATCTTTTCAGCCCATGCGTAGACGCGCTCACCCGCTTCCGTGATCGCAACCCGGCGCGTGGACCGATGCAACAAACGCGTACCCAGGTCGGCTTCCAGCACGCCGACGCGTTTGCTCACATACGCCGCCGATACCGACAGCGCCTCCGCCGCCCCGCTGAAACTGGACTTGCGGGCGACCGTGCAAAACACGCGAAGGTCATCGAGATTCGGGGAAAGCGGTGTTTTCATTGTTCACGCTTCGTGCATGGTGGCTTAACCGAAAACCCGATTCTAAGCGGTTCGCCACGGAATAGAATAGGTGTATCGAATAGACTGTTCCTCTCAACCCGGAGACATCACCTCATGACCAAAACCTACAAGATCGCAGTCATACCCGGCGACGGCATCGGCACCGAAGTGATGCCCGAAGCCTTGCGCGTGCTCGACGCGGCCACCAAGCGCTTTGGCATCGCAATCGAATATCAGCATATTGAATGGGCGAGCTGTGCGTACTACCAGGAGCACGGCCAGATGATGCCCGACGACTGGAAGTCCCAACTGCAGGACGCCGACGCCATTCTTTTTGGCGCGGTCGGCTGGCCGGATACCGTGCCCGATCACATTTCGCTCTGGGGATCACTGCTGAAATTCCGCCGCGAATTCGATCAATACATCAATTTGCGCCCGGCGCGCCTGTTCGAAGGCGTGCCCTCGCCGCTCGCGAACCGCAAAGCTGGCGACATCGATTTCTGGATCGTGCGTGAGAATACGGAGGGCGAGTATTCATCGGTTGGCGGCGTGATGTTCGAAGGCACGGATCGCGAATTCGTCCTGCAGGAATCGGTCTTTACGCGTCATGGCAGTGAGCGCGTGCTGAAGTTCGCGTTCGATCTGGCCCAGCGCCGCGAGAAGAAAAAGATCACGGTCGCGACCAAAAGCAATGGCATCGCGATCAGCATGCCGTGGTGGGACAAACGGGCCGCAGAAGTGGCTGCGCTTTATCCGGACGTCAAATGGGACAAGCAGCACATCGACATTTTGTGCGCGCGTTTCGTGCTGAACCCGGACCGGTTCGATGTGGTGGTCGCCACCAATCTATTCGGAGACATCCTCTCGGACCTCGGCCCGGCCTGTACCGGCACGATCGGCCTCGCGCCTTCGGGAAATCTTAATCCGGACCGCAAGTTTCCGTCGCTGTTCGAGCCGGTGCATGGGTCGGCGCCGGATATTGCGGGAAAAAACATCGCCAATCCGGTCGCAATGATCTGGTCGGCCGCGATGATGCTCGAATTCCTGGGCGACGCCAAAGGCCCCGAACGCGATGCACACGACGCGATCCTTGCGGCTATTGAAGCGACGCTGAAAGAAGGTCCGCGTACAGGCGACCTCGGCGGCAAGGCAAGCACGACCGAGGTCGGCGAAGCTATCGCGGCGCGGCTGGCTTGAGTATTGCTGCCCCGTTGAGCAGGCTCAAACGAGCCCGAAACGGCCGCGCCTTGCGACCGGTTTTCAACCTCGACGGGGCAAATCATGGATGTCCAATTGTCAGAAGAGCAAATTCGCACGCTTGCGTTCTATCTGTGGGAACAGGACGGCAGTCCGGAAGGACGCGCGGACGAGTACTGGGAAAAAGCTCGCCAGCAATTGTCTTCGGGAAGCGATTCCGAAAGCAGCGCTGACGACAAAACCACCGGGTTTGGCGAGGAACCGGACGCGGCCCTTGATCGTCCGTTAGCGGAATAATATATACAGCCGCATCGATTTTGAATTCCTGAACCACGTACGCATCGCGCGCTTTGACGCATCGCCTTATACGTGGACAGAGTCGCTTGAATTACCATTCAATACCTGAGCTCATGAATGGGGATTAGCGGCAGTAAGCGAAATAACTGGAATAGTGTTGCCGCAAACACACGGTCATTAATACAGCCCCGCGCCAGGCAAGGCTTTGAGCCGTCGCATTGGTGACAGTACCTATGTCATCAACCCTTCAGTTGGCGCTTACTGGAACTACACCGCCAATACGTTTGGCCGGTGAGTGTCCAGTGAGTGAATCAGAAATTGTTTTTGCCAATAACTACTGAAGTGGTGTTTAACATGAATACGTCCAATCATCTCAACGCTGCATTTTCGACGATCACCGGAAGCCGCAACAAGGCCACGAAAGCGAGCGCCAAGGTGGAGAAACAAAGTTCCTCGTATATGTCGATGCTCCAGGCGCCCATGACCGTTCTGGCGTGCAACGTCTCGGACCGCTCGGACATCACGGCCTGCGCCATCCTCGGCTATAACTGACAACGTCACTACCGGTTTGCGGAAACCGTCCCCGGCAAACTCGTCGAGAGGTTGCCGAGGAAAGTCAGGCATTTCGATAGCTGTTCCAGTTCGACGTACTCATCGGCCTTGTGCCCTTGTTCGATCGAACCCGGTCCGCATACGACCGTAGGAGTGCCTATCGACTGAAACAGGCCGCCTTCGGTTCCGAACGCGAGCGTGCGCACGTCGTCCCGTCCGGCAGCCGCGCATGCCAGATCGCGCAACCAGCCGGCCGCAGCCCAATCCGACAGTGCCGGATAATCCACCAGTTGTTCCCAGTCGATATCGCTTTCGCCGAACGTCTCGCGCATGGCGCCGACGAGTTCGGTATCCGCATAGTGCGTGATGGTTTGCACGATGGCGTCCGCGTTATCGGCGGGCAGATTGCGGATTTCAAACTCCACTTGCGCGTGGTCCGGGATCACGTTCAACGCAATACCGCCAGTGAAGCGGCCGGTATGGATGGTTGTGTACGGCGGATCAAAGTCGTGGTCGAGCGTTGCCTTTGTGCGCAAGTCGCGCTGCGTTCGCCGCAGGAACGTCACGAGTTCCGCCGCGAAATCCACCGCATTCACGCCGAGATGTGTCAGCGCGGAATGCCCGGCGAGACCTTTCACGCAGCATCTGTACGCCTTCTTGCCCTTGTGCGCCACCGCGACCTGCATGCTCGTCGGCTCGCCAATAATGCATGCAAGCGGCTTGACCGGCGCTGCCGCCAGTTCACGCAACAAACCGCGCACGCCACGGCAACCGACTTCTTCGTCATAACTGAATGCAAGATGAACAGGCACGTCCTTGCAGGTCGCAACGAAGTGCGGCACGCTTGCAAGCACCGCCGCGATAAAACCCTTCATGTCGGCTGTGCCACGCCCGAAGACACGGTCGCTCCCGCGCGTCATCTCGAAGGGCGGCACGGTCCACGGCTGACCCGCGGCGGGTACGACATCGGTGTGACCCGAAAAGCACAGACCCGCCACGTCCTTCGGGCCGATGGTTGCATACAGGTTCGCCTTGCGGCCGGTTTCATCGAAGACGAGAGAGGACTCCACGCCGTGCCGACTTAGATACCGCTGGACATACTCGATCAGCTTGAGGTTCGATTCGGAGCTGCGGGTATCGAACGCGATCAGATCGTTAAGCAGATCAAGCGTGGTGTCGAGCAAGGCGTGCTTCATTGGCTAGAGATCTCCGGGTACTCCATACGACGGTGCCTGCTCGGGACGTATTGCGCGCATTGCGTAGTCGTTCATCTGCGGTTCGTAGCGCTGCCAGAGCGCCCGCAAATCAGCAATGGGTTGATCCGACCAGTCCACGCGCAACTCCGCGAGCGGCCAGACCTCTCTTCCATACACGCAAAATCCCGCCGAATGCACGGGACCCGCTTCGCCGCCTGCCGCCGCACCCGCTTCCAGTGCCGCGATCAGGCGCTCCGCCAGCGAGCTTGCGGGCGATGCTTCGAAGGCTTCGACCATGGCAGCCGGAATGCCATCGTGGGCAAGCAGGTTGCCCGCTGCAACGCAGTCGCGCCCCGGTTTCGTCGCGATTATACCCAGCCCTTTTTGGCCCGTCGCAGCGTCGCGCGAACCGTCGGCGTCGAGTACGGCGAGCTGCCGCCACTCCGCGTAAGGACGTGCGTGCTGCAATTGTTGCAAGGTGCTTTCAGCACCAAAACCGGCGCCAAGCAACTGCAATCCGAGCACGCCGAGGCGCGGATCGGTCACGTTCTGACTCAGCACCACGCCATGCGGACTTGCCCATAGACATCGGCTGGGAACTGCGATGCTCGAACTGCATACAATGCCGCCGACCATGCCCGTACGTTCGCATCGGCCAGCCAGGGAAAACGTCATGCGATCCTCCGCTCAGCTATTTGGAATGACGGCGATCACGTCGATTTCGACGAGCCACTCGGGACGCGCAAGCGCTGAAATCACAATACCCGTCGATACCGGGTACACACCCTTCAGCCACTTCCCGACCACGGTGTACACCGCTTCGCGATAGCGTACATCGACAAGATAGATCGTGATCTTGCAGATATCCTCCAGCTTGCTGCCGGCTTCGCCCAGCAACATTGCGATGTTGGCCATCGCCTTTTCAGCCTGCGCGCCAACGTCGCCTATGCCCACCGATTCGCGCGTATCCAGGTCCTGCCCGATCTGGCCGCGCAGATAAACCGTTCCGTTCGCCACGACCGCCTGGCACAGATCGTTATCGAGTTTCTGCTCAGGGTACGTCTCGCGCGTGTTGAACTTGCGGATGCGGGTATGACTCATGGACACCTCACACAACGCGCTTGAGCCGCGGCTCTGCGCTGGATTGAACGACACGGTCCGACAGGTTCGCCGCCTTCTTGACGTAGCCGAGCGTGCTGTCGAAATCGAAGTTACGGAACACGGCGCCCAGGTGAGCGAACGGCGGTGATTGCGCGAACAACTGGAACGTGAGGCGATGCCCCGCATAGTCCGAGTTCAGCAAGTCGCGGGCGAACGCGAGCAACTTGCGGCGGTCATCGGAGACCCAGTTTTCGTTGACGGTGTAGAACTTGTCGAGCCAGCCGCTGATCTCCGGATTGGCAAACGACGCCGCGTCCGGCGTCACGCAAATCTGTCCGCCGCAGAGTTCCCGCGCGAGATGCATCATCTCGTGAAGGCGGGAACATGCCTGGACGCGGCCTGTATAGAGCAAGGATTGATTGGGCATCATCAAGCCGGCGGGACTGCGTTCGCCGCAAGCAATCGATGCCGTCAGATGCGCGTTGATGGTCTCGCGATACACGGCGAGCGTCGACAGTTTCTCCTGCACGGCCTGCTGCTTTTCAAGGCCGGTTTGGCGTGCGTTGAACAACGCCGCGCCGATCATCAGGTCGGCAAGACGCAGGTTGCGCTGGACGAACGCGAACGCGCTGTATCGATGCAAGGTCGAGCGAATGAAGGTGGCAGCCTTCGTATGCTGGTAGAACAGCACGTCTTCCCAGGGAATCAGGACGTTGTCGAAGATCAGCAGGGTATCGACTTCATCGCAGCGGTTCGAGAGCGGGTAATCTTCCGGATTCGCGCGCCCGGCGAAGCCCGTACGGCAAATGAACTTGAGTCCCGGCGCGGACATGTTGACGACAAAACCCACCGCATAGTCCGAGAGTTTTGCGTCGCCCCAGTTCGCGATGGTCGGCTTCACGAACGCCTGATTCGCATACGCTGCGGCCGTCTCGTACTTGGCGCCACGCACCACGATGCCCGCATCGGTTTCCTTCACCACATGCAAAAGCATGTCCGGGTCCTGCTCCTGAGGCGGTTTCGAGCGGTCGCCCTTGGGGTCGGTGTTGGCGGAGACATGGAACGGGTCTTCATGCAACGCACGATTGATATGCCGCTCGATGTTCGCGGCAAAACGCGGATCGACTTCGTTGAGCACATCCTTGCCGTCGTAGAGCGACCACATCTCGCCGATGGTTTCATCGCCCACACGGGTGGCGATTCCGCCGATGTCATCGAGCACCGTGTCTACTGCCAGGCGTTTGTCGTGCCAGTCCTGCTGCGTGTACGGCAGCTTCAGGCCGACCGCGTTGCGCTCGCCGGTCTTTTCATCCACGTAGCTCATCACGTCCTGCGTCGCCTTCTCGTGCGCCATGTCGTAGATGCGCGCGCGGATGTCCACGATCGGCTTGAACATGGGATGCGTGGTCACGTCCTTCACGCGTTCGCCATTGATCCAGACCTGTCGTCCGTCTCGAATGGAGTCGCGATACTGCTCGCCTGTTCTGATCATTGCTGTGCCTCGATCCGTGGGGAAATATCGTCGTTCAGATTCGCCTAGAAAGCCAGGAACTGGCCGTAATCGCGCTTGCAATAAAGCAATGGCATGTGCGCGGCGGGCGCGCGTTTGATCGCCGCGACCTCGCCGAAAAACACCGTGTGCGTGCCTATGGTTTGCTGGGCGACGAGACGGCATTCGATCGCAGCAACCGCCCCGTCGATAAGCGGCACGTCCAGCGTCCCCGCCGTCACCGTGCAGCATGAGAAGTCGAAAGGCCTGGCGCTCGCCGAGCGTCCGGCAAAGGTATCGGCAATGCCGCGCTGCGCCACGTTCAGCAGGTTCACCGCGAACACGCCGTTCGCCGCGACCGCTGCATTGGCCGGGCTGCGTGTATTGATGCAGACGAGCAATGTGGGCGGGTCAGCGCAAACCGAGCTGCAAGCGCTGACGGTGACGCCAAAACGTTCGTTGCCTGCGCCTGTCGTCACCACATGAACCGATGTTGAATTGGACGCCATCGAATCGAGGAATGCGGCCCGCAGATCGTGATTCATTCCGGGCGCCGCTTCCATCAAAGCGCTGTCTGGTTGAGTTGTTTGCATGCCGCCCCCTCGCGTTTGCACTGACCGTGCGCAAAATCTACGCTTTGGCACCGCATCCGAAAAACATATTTCAAAAATGCAAATCATCGGATTTGCCTATGCAAGCGTATTTATGTCCACGCACAATAGGATAGATAAAAGACCGGGGGCGGACCATGGAACCTGCGCAATTACGCTATTCATTGAGGCAGTTGAGATACTTCGTGGTGACCGCCGAAGTGCTGTCGTTCACGGCGGCGGCGAAGCTGCTGCATATCTCGCAGCCATCCATCTCCACAGCGCTCGCGGATCTCGAAGTGTCGTTCGGCGTGCAGCTTTTCATCCGGCATCACGCGAGCGGGTTATCCCTGACACAGGCCGGACGCGAGATGCTCGGGCGCGCGCGCGACTTGTTGAAGAATGCGGAAGACCTTCAGACCGCAGCGAAGGAACTGGACGGCGGCATGTCAGGCGCGATCACGCTCGGGTGCCTGGTTTCACTCGCGCCGCCGCTCATGCCCGCGATGATGAGCCGCTTCATAGCGGGTCATGCAGGGATCGCGTTCCGCACGCTCGAAGCGCATCAGGACGATTTGCTGCGCGGCCTGCACGATGGTTCGCTGGATATCGCGCTGACTTACAACCTCGATCTGACCGATGACATCGCGTTCACGCCGCTGCTCTCGTTACCGCCGTATGTGATCTTGCCGAAGAATCACCGGCTGGCGAAACAGCGCACGGTGGCGCTCGCCGACCTGCGCGACGAACCCTACGTGATGCTCGATCTTCCGCACAGCCGCGAATATTTCGCAGGTCTCTTCGACGCCGTCGGCGACCGTCCGATTGCCGCGTTCCGTTCGTCGCAACCTGAAGTGGTTCGCGGCATGGTTGCCAATGGCCTTGGATACAGCATCCTTAATTTTCCGCTGAAATCGAGCCGCACGGTTGACGGCGAGGACTTCGTGATCAAGCAGTTCAAGGACGAAGTCAATGCCACCACGCTCGGGATTGCGCAGTCGCGAAGCATGAAACCACGGCAAGTCGTGCAGCGCTTCGCGGCCTTCTGCGAAGCGGAAATCACCCGCGAGCGAGCACACTGAGGCGTTGCGTCTGGCTTCGCGTCTGGATAGGAAAAAACTTGGTTCTACATGTAAAAACAATATTTTGGCTGGTAATTTGACTTGATAGATTGATGTCCATGCAGCGAGCGGCCTGGCTGGAGAGCCGGTTGCAGCATCCACTGAATTGACAGGGAGGCGCGATGGGATCTTCAATGGCAGCGTCCGGCACTGGACTCGATATCGTCCGGCAGTTGCAGGAGAGCTCCGAGCGTCCCTTCAGCGACGCGCATTCCATGCCGCCCGCCGTCTATACATCGCCCGATTTCCTCGCGCTGGAACAAGCGAACATCTTCCGCAGCGAATGGCTTTGCGTTGGCCGGGCAAGTTCGATTACAGATGCCGGCGACTATCTCACCGCAGACATCGATGGCCAGCCGATCGTGGTCTTGCGCGACGAGAAGCTGGAATTGAAGGCGTTTTCGAACGTCTGCCTGCATCGCATGTCGGTGCTGCTCGAAGGGCGCGGCAACACGCGCCGGATCGTCTGCCCATATCACGCATGGAACTACACACTCGACGGCGCGCTGAGCGGTGCGCCAATGATGGATCGTCAAAGCGGATTCTGCAAAGAGAACTACCGTTTGCCGTCCATTCGATGCGAGGTCTGGCAAGGCTGGATCTACGTCACGCTCAATGCCGACGCGCCGCCAGTTGCCGGGAAGTTGGCAGGTCTCACCGAACTGATTGCCAGCTACGGCGTGGCTGATTACAAGGAAACGTTCTACGAAGAACACGTGTGGGATACCAACTGGAAGATCCTCGCTGAAAACTTCATGGAGAGTTATCACCTGCCCATGCTGCATCGGGCAACCGTAGGTCCGCATTCGCGTCTCGAAGAAATGGAATGCCCGCCAGGCAGCGACGCGTTCAACTATCACTGGATCACGAAGGAAGCATCGTTGCCCATTGGTCAGGCGCATCCCGACAATCAGCGGCTGCAAGGTCACTGGCGCAAGACCACCGCGCTGCTCGCGATCTATCCGACGCATCTCGTCACGCTCACGCCGGGTTACTTCTGGTACCTCGTGCTGCAGCCGGTTGGAACCAGCCGTGTCCACATCCGCTTCGGCGGCGGGCTCGCGCCTGATTTCATCGCGGATCCGAAGGCGGCCGACTACATGGCAACGCTCAAGACATTGCTTGATGCGGTCAATGAAGAAGACCGGCGCGGCGTGCAGGCGGTGTTCCGTGGTGTGAGTGCGCCGCTGGCCAAGCCTGGGCATCTGAGTCATCTGGAAAGGCCCAATTACGACTTCGCGCGCTACCTTGCCCAGCAGCTTGCCTGATTCTCAACACTCATCCAACACGACACGATGTCAACGCACTCCTTCATCTCCTTCGCGGGCGTGAGCAAGACATACGACGGCGTTCATTACGTCGTGGAAGGGCTCGACCTCGATGTCGCGAAAGGCGAGTTCGTCTCGTTGCTTGGTCCTTCAGGATCAGGCAAGACGACCACGCTGATGATGCTCGCCGGTTTTGAATCGGCGACTCAGGGCGAGATCCGCCTCAACGGAAAACGTCTCGACGACAAACCGCCGCATCAGCGCGACATCGGCATGGTGTTCCAGAACTACGCGCTGTTCCCGCACTTGACGATCGAGCAGAACGTTGCGTTTCCGTTGTCGGTGAGACGCATGAGCAAGACCGAGCAACAGGCGCGTGTCAAGCGCGCACTGGACATGGTCGAGTTGCCGCATCTCGCGGCGCGTCGGCCTGCGCAGTTATCGGGTGGACAGCAGCAGCGTGTGGCCCTTGCGCGCGCCCTCGTGTTCGAGCCGAGCGTGGTGCTGATGGACGAACCACTCGGCGCGCTCGACAAGCGCCTGCGCGAAACCATGCAGTACGAAATCATGCGGCTGCATCGCGAGTTGGGATTGACGGTGGTGTACGTGACGCACGATCAGGCGGAAGCGCTGACCATGTCGGACCGCGTGGCCGTTTTCTCCGATGGCCGCATCCAGCAAGCAGCGACTCCAACGGAACTCTATGAAAACGCGCACAACGCATTCGTCGCGAATTTCGTCGGTGAGAACAACGGTTTGATGGGCCGCGTGCTCGAACAGGATCCGGACTGGGCGACGCTCGTGTTGCCAGACGGTGCGGTCATTCGCGGACGTTGCGGCCGGGGCTTGCGTAACGGCGAGGAAGCCATGCTGGCGCTGCGCCCGGAGCGCGCGCACATTGCATCGGAAGAAGGAATCCTAAGCGCCGCCGACACCAACCTGGTGACGGCGCGCGTGGAAGAACTCGTGTATTGCGGCGACCATCACCGCGTTCACTTGAAACTTGGGGCACAAGGCTCGGGCGACAGCCTCATTGTCAAGGTTCCCAACACGCAGCATCACGACCTTCCGTCACTCGGCAGTGCAACCGCCGTGGCATGGCGCCACGACGACTGCAAGATCCTCGCAACGGCCGTAACTGCAAGCCACGGCCATGCTCCGTCTCTCACCGCAGGAGTCCACTGACATGAAAACCAAACTGATCCAAACCGGTATGACGGGCATCGCCGGACTCGTTCTTTCGACTGTCGCATTGTTTTCGGCGAGCGCGCATGCGGCGGAAACCATCTCGGTGGTGACCTTCGGCGGCGCATACGAAGCCGCGGCGAAGAAGGCGTTTTTCGAGCCGTTCACCGCAGCAACGGGTATCGGCTTCTCGACGGAATCTTACGACGGCGGCCTCGCCAAATTATCGGCAATGGAGCAGGCGAAGAATCCCACGTGGGACCTGATCGACCTCGAATCGAACGATGCGATCACCGGTTGTGACGAAGGCTTGCTCAAGAAGATCGATAAGAAGTCGCTCGGCAACACGAGCGCATTCATTCCCGGTTCGATCATGGATTGCGCGGTCGCCGCCATGGTCTGGTCCACCGTTTATGCCTACGACACGACCAAGCTGAAGAGCGCGCCGACCTCCATCAACGACTTCTTCGACCTGAAGAAATATCCCGGCAAGCGTGGCCTGCGCAAGTCGCCGAAGGTGACGCTCGAATGGGCGCTACTCGCCGATGGCGTCAAACCCGCCGACGTCTACAAGGTCCTCGGCACGCCGGCCGGCGTGGATCGCGCGTTCAAGAAGCTCGATACGATCAAGCCGAGCATTGTCTGGTGGGAAGCCGGCGCGCAGCCGCCGCAACTGCTTTCGGATGGCGCGGTGGTGATGACGCAGGCGTACAACGGCCGGATCGATGACGCCGTCCACAAGGATCACAAGCCGTTCGAATCGGTATGGGACGGTCAGGTCTACGACTTCGAATGGTGGGGCATTCCGATGGGCGCAAAGAACGCCGACGCGGCGGCCAAATTCATTGCATCGGCATCGACGGCAAAAAGCTATGCCGACCTGACCAAGTACATTGCCTACGCGCCGCCGCGCAAGGACTCGATTCCGCTCATCGATAAAGCGCGCCTGAACGACCTGCCGACCGCGCCCGGCAACTTCAAGCGCGCCGTGCAGATCAACGCGAGTTTCTGGGCCGACAACGCCGACCAGATCAACAAGCGCTTCCAGGTGTGGCTGACGCAGTAATCAAACCCGTAAGGTGAATCGTGACTGTGACAGTGACCAGCGATCTGCAGGAGCCGGCCGGAGCGAGCGTTGCGGATGCTAAAACCGGCGGCCGCGAAGCGTATGCCAAGACGCGCCGGCGTGCATCCACGCAAGCGCTGTTGCTCGCCCTGCCGCTGCTGCTGTTCCTGCTCGCCACTTTCATTGCGCCCATTGCGATCCTGCTTTCAAGAAGCGTCGTGAACCGCGAAGTGCCGGTGAATTTGCCGGTGCTGTCGCTTGCGCTCAAATCATGGAACGGCGAAGGCATACCCGACGAACGCACCTTCGCCCTGCTCGCCGCCGACATGCGGCGAGCTTCGCAAGAAGGCCAACTCGGCACCGTAGCGCGACGAATGAACTTCTACCTGCCCGAGTTTCGCAGCTTGCTGATGAAAACGGCGCGCCAGTTGCCCGAGACCGCGCCGCCTGCCTGGAAACCCGCGTTGATCGAGCTCGATCCGCGTTGGGGCACGCATGACATCTGGCGTTACCTGAAGCGCTCGGCGGTGTCTCCGACGCCTGATTACTTGCTCACTGCCGTGGATTCCGAAGTCACGGCCGACGGCGCCATCAAATCCCTCCCGGCAGACAGTTCTGTCTACGTCAACGCGTTTGCGCGCACGGTATGGATCAGCGCTTCAGTCATGGTGCTGTGCCTGCTGCTTGGATATCCGGTTGCGTATCTGCTCGCCACTCTCCCGCCTGCAAAGAGCAATCGCCTGATGCTGCTCGTGATCGTGCCGTTCTGGACCTCGCTGCTGGTTCGAACAACCGCGTGGTATGTGCTGCTGCAACCGAGCGGCGTGATCAACAGCCTGCTGGTGAGTTCGGGAATCGTCAGCCATCCGCTGCCGCTCCTCTTCAACCGCACGGGCGTCCTGATCGGCATGACGCATATCCTGCTGCCCTACATGATCCTCGCGATCTATTCGGTCATGAAGGGCGTGTCACCGGTTTACATGCGCGCGGCGCAATCGCTCGGCGCGCATCCCGTGACCGCGTTCGTTCGCATCTACATGCCGCAGACGCTTCCCGGCGTGGGCGCAGGGTGCTTCCTCGTGTTCGTGCTTGCGCTCGGTTACTACATCACGCCCGCGCTGCTCGGCGGCGCGGGCGATGAAATGATCAGCCAGCTCATCGCCGCGCAGACCAACGAGCAACTCAACTGGGGGCTGGCGGGTGCATTGTCGGCGTATCTCGTGATCTTCACGGCCGTGTTCTATTTCGTGTTCAACCGGCTTGTGGGTATCGACCGGTTGAGGTTCGGCTAGGCGCCAGGGCGAGGACGACATCATGCAAAGCCAAAGGCATCTCGTGTTATCGGAACGCATCGCATCGAAGTGGTTGCGCGTGCATTCCGCACTGATCCTGTTCTTCCTGATAGCGCCGATTCTCGCCATCGTGCCGCTGTCGTTCAACTCGGGCGCGTACTTCTCCTATCCGATGCAAGGCTTCTCGCTGCACTGGTATTCCAAGGCGCTCGGCAGCAGCGACTGGCAGCGCGCGTTCGCGAACAGCATCGGCATTGGCGCCGCATCCACGGTGCTCGCCACGGGCCTGGGCACGCTCGCGGCGCTCGGACTCAGCCGCTCCAATTTTCCGTTTCGCGCCGTCATCATGCCGCTGCTCATCTCGCCGATGATCATCCCCATCGTCGTCGTGGCCGCCGGGTTCTATCTCGTGTTCGCGCCACTGGGGCTGGTGAATTCGTATATCGGCGTGGTGCTGGCGCATGCCGCGCTCGGCACACCGTTCGTGGTGATCACCGTCACGGCGTCGCTGCTGTCGTTCGATCAAAGCCTGATTCGAGCGGCTTCCGGACTCGGCGCCGCGCCGTGGACCGCGTTTCGCCGCGTGACCTTGCCGCTGATCCTGCCGGCCGTGGCGACGGGCAGCGTATTCGCGTTTGCGACTTCCTTCGACGAAGTCATCGTGATTCTGTTCATTGGCGGCCCGGATCAGCGAACCGTGCCGCGGCAGATGTGGAGCGGGATTCGTGATTCCATCGATCCATCCATTCTCGCGGTCGCGACCATGCTGATCCTGTTCGCGGTTGCTTTATTCAGCAGCATCAACTGGCTGCGCGGACGCAGCGCCGCTGCAACGCTGCCGGGCGCGTGATCCGCGTGATCCATGAGAAAAGCCCGGTCAATCGATAAAGGAGAACACCATGCTGGCAGCAGAACGGGAAGCCTTCGAGCGCGACGGTGCGGTCGTGTTGCGCGGGATGTTCAAGGACTGGATGGAAACGTTGCGCGAAGGCGTGGAGTACAACGCGACGCATCCGGGGCCGTCGTTCAGGAATTACACGCCCGAAAAAACGTCAGGCCGGTTTTTCGGCGATTACTGCAACTGGCAGCGCATCGCGCCGTTCAAGGATTTTGTCGAACATAGCGCGGCCGCCTCCGTCGCGCAGGCGCTGATGGATTCGCAGCGCGCCCGCATCTTCCATGAACATGTGCTCGTGAAGGAAGCCGGCGCGGCAAAGCTCACACCCTGGCATCACGACGAACCCTATTACTGCGTCAGCGCAGATCAAGCCGTGAGTCTATGGATTCCACTCGACTCGGTGCCGCGCGAGACATGTGTGGAGTTCGTCGCGGGATCGCACAAGTGGGGCAAGCTGTTCCGGCCGCGCAAGTTTAGCGGCGTGGCTTACGACCACAAGTCCGACACGCTGGAGGAGTTGCCGGATATCGATGCACACCGCAGCGATTATCAGATCCTCGGTTGGGACCTGGAGCCGGGCGATGCTATTGCGTTCAACTTTCATACAGTGCATGGCGCACCTGGCAATACGGCCGGGCAGCAGTCACGGCGGGTTGTATCGTTCAGATGGCTCGGAGATGGCGCGCACTTCGTGGATCGCGGCGGTGAAACGTCGCCACCCTACCCGGAACTCATGAACAGGTTCAAGCATGGAGACGCACTGCCTGAAGCGGAATTTCCGTTTATTGTTTGAAACGCGCGTGCCGAATCGGAATTCGGCGGCATTCGGCGATATTCGGCGATATTCAGCGGCATTGACTGCCCTAATCCAACTCCCGCTGATTTAATCGCGAACCCAGTCATCCGGAACATCCAGCGTTCTTATCACGCGTGCCGGAGAACCTCCTGCCAAGCTCTTCGCAGGGATTTCTCCGGTAACAGTCGAACCCGCGGCAATAACGGAATGATCGCCAATATCCGCGCCGGCTAATATGGTGGAACGAGCGCCAATCCAGACATTATTGCCAATGGATATAGGTGCGCGCTTGGTCGGATGTTGCGGAGATACCTGGTGAAAGTCGGTATCGTAAATATATGTCATATCACCGATCTTGCAATTCTTGCCAATCTTCACGGAAAGCGTCGCGCACAGGTTGGCACCGTCGTTCATAAACGTGTTTCGTCCGATCTCCAATATGGCGTCCTTTGTCACGGTAATGTGCTGACGCGTGCGGAATGATCGAAACGAGCAATTCTCCGCGATGTAAATGCGCCCTTTATTCGTGATTTTCGGCCATTTGCCTGAGAAGATCGGCGCACTTTCATAACCTACGTTATCCACCTTTAATGAAAGGCGAACAAGCACGCTCTTCAGTTGTGATAATCCTCTGACAAATACATTTTTCATTTAGTGTCCATTTGGCCGCAATCTTCGCCCTTAAACGGAGCGATTCAAGTCATATCTTGATCGAACTTGCTATATGCGTCGGCAATCGATACTTCCTGTAACAAAATATCGCTGGAATTCAAATATGGAAGTGGCGCGCGGCCAGTTGATTATCGATACACCGTGCCCGTGCTTTCAGACATTTTGGGGTAACTGGCGTCGAATATTACCATCCCTTAAAAGGGGCCGAATGATGCATCAATGAAACATCAATCTTTCACTATGTCACGCGAGCGCCATCGCTTACCCTATGTTGTACGACGTCTTTTCACCGCGCGCGGTGGCCAGATATAGCCCGAAAACCGCCCGCAAGTCCCCTTGATACCGGTTTGCCAACATTTTCGCCATCCTCATGCCCGAATCCAAGGAATTATTACTGGTGTAAACGCTGAGGGCGCTAATGTTGCGTCAGGTAAGTCATCTGACATACGATGCGTTCACATTACGTAACGTACCTTACGTGCGCAATGTCCGGCCGATAAAGCAATGCGCGCGCAGCACATAAAACCGCATGCCATCGCCGGCAAGACAACGGCTTCGGAGACACCGACATGGCAATGAAACTACGCGGCCTGCGCTGGTGGATGATCGGCCTGCTCACGCTCGGCACCGTCATGAATTACCTCGCGCGCAGCTCGCTGAGCGTCGCCGCGCCGACGGTCATGACCGACCTGCATATCTCCACCCAGCAATACGGCTGGATCACCGGAGCCTTCCTCGTGATGTACCCGATCGGCGCGCCGGCCACCGGTTACCTCATGGATCGTATTGGCCTGCGCTTCGGCTTTTTGCTATGCGGCCTGATGTGGTCGATCGTGTGTATCGGCCATGGTTTCGCGAGCGGCTGGGTCGGCCTGTTCGTGTTGCGCGGCCTGCTCGGTCTTGCTGAAGCGTCGTTTATTCCGGCCGGCATGCGCATGGCCGCGTTCTGGTTCCCCGCACGCGAACGCGCGCTCGCAGCGGGTATCTTCAACATCGGTACGTCGATAGGCGCCATTGCCGCCCCGCCGCTCATTGCGTGGTCGATCCTCAAGTACAACTGGGAAATGGCATTCGTGATTGCGGGTTGCCTGGGCCTCGTCTGGGCGGCGCTGTGGATCGTGTTCTATCGTCATCCCAGCGAACACAAGTCGCTTACTTCGAAGGAAGCAGCTTATATCGTGGAGGGCGAACACGCCGAACTCTCCGATAACGGCGCAAAACCCAACCTGCGCAACATCTTCAGTCAACGCAATTTCTGGGGCATCGCGCTGCCGCGCTTCTTTGCCGATCCGGTCTGGGGCACGCTCGTATTCTGGATGCCCCTCTATCTGCATCAGGCGCGCGGCTTCGACTTGAAGGCCATCGCCATGACGGCGTGGCTGCCGTTCGTCGCGGCGGATATCGGCTGCCTGATGGGTGGCACGATTTCGATGTACCTCAACAAGCATTTCAACATCTCGGTGATCAACGGCAAGCGCATGGTCTTCACGTTCGGCGCGCTGATCATGACCGCGATGGCCGGCGTCGGTTATGTGAAGGATCCCTCCACAGCGATCTTCCTGCTGTGCCTTGGCGGCTTCGCGCACCAGACGCTCTCGGTCACTGTCATTTCGATGTCGGCCGACCTGTTCCCGCGCCGCGAAGTTGCGACGGTGACGGGGTTCGCGGGGTTATCGGCGGGGATCGGCAACCTGGGCTTTACGCTCGTGATCGGTGCGCTGGTATCGACCATTGGATATGCGCCGTTCTTCGTGGCGCTCGGCTTCGGCGATCTGATCGGCGTAGTGCTGCTGTGGACGCTGGTGCGTCCCTCGCTCGTCAACCGGCGCGCCGACGCCACCGTCGCGCAGCCGGTCAATGCATAGCGATGCATCGATGAAAACAGCACACGTGGAATGCGTGGAAGCATCCGGTCGGATTTCGGCGCAAGTGGGCGAGAGTCCGGTATGGCGCGAAGCCGAACAGGCGTTGTACTGGGTCGATATCCCCGCGCGCACGATCGCCCGCGTGCAGGTGGAAACAGGCACGCGCACCGACTGGGTATTGCCGGAAAAGGTCGCGTGCATCGCGTTCGATCGCAACGGCACCGTGCTGGCGGGCTGTGAGACCGGGCTATTTGCAGTGACGCTATCGGACGCGAATGACGTGACTGTGAGGCGAGTCGCCGCGCCCGAGCTCCCCTTCCCCGACATGCGCTTCAACGACGGCCGATGCGACCGGCAAGGCCGCTTCTGGGCCGGCACGATGGTGCAGGACATGGCGGCGGCGAACCCGGCTGGCGTGTTGTACCGATACGACGCACAAGGCCTGCTTTCGGCGCCCGTGGTGTGCGATCTGATCACGCAGAACGGCCTGGCATGGTCGCCCGACGGCACGACGATGTACCTCTCGGACTCGCATCCGTCGCGCCGCCTCGTGTGGGCGTTCGACTTCGACATCGACTCCGGCGAGCCCCGCAACCGCCGTGTCTTCGCCGATCTGAACCGCTTCAAGGGACGCCCGGACGGCGCTGCAATCGATACCGACGGCTGCTACTGGACCTGCGCGAACGACGCCGGCGTGCTGCTGCGCTTCACGCCCGGCGGCGCACT
>NZ_CAXTGZ010000002.1:23906-40553 GCF_964243625.1 uncultured Caballeronia sp. | reverse complement strand
ACGTCGAAGTTCACCGCGTGACGATCGCTGCGGTCAGACCGGCGTTGATCGCCGGCAACAACTGGCTGAGAACGCGGCTAAAGCGCGCAAGGCCGGTGCTGTCCACGTACACGACGTCCTTCGGCTGCAAATCGAACTGACTGGCGAGCACCATCGAAACGGGTGAGTGACCGTCCAGATGAAACACGCGCGGCTGACTTCCGTCCCCGCCACGAATCACGTACATCTGGGTCGCGTCGGCGGTGTTTGCGTTCACGCTGCCGGCTTGGGAGAGGGCGTCGCTCAGCGTCAGCTTTCCGGTACGCAAAGGCACTGCGGTCATCGGCTTGTTGATCTCACCCATCACGAACACGCCGTTCTCGTCGCGCGATACCACGCGCAACAGGTCGCCGTCCTTCAACATGATCTTCGACGGATTCGCCTGGCTGTCGATCATCTGCTGCAGATTGATTGGGTACGACACTCCGTCACGCAGCAACACCATGCGTCCCTGGTCCGCTGCCGACGTAAATCCGCCCGCACGCGAAATCGCTTCATAGAGCGTCATGGGCACGTCATTGATTGGCTGGACACCCGGCGCGTGGACTTCACCGTCGATATAAACCTTCTTCGCCCGGAAGGATGCAATGCGCACCGTGATCTGCGGCTCGCGATAAACCCTCGCGAGACGGCGCTCGAGTTGCGCTTGCACCTGATCGGTTCGAAGCCCCGTCACGTTGATCCTGCCGGCGTAGGGAAACGCGATGTTCCCGGCTTGATCGACGACAAAACCTGCCGGTGCATCGGATGGCCGCACCTGTGTCTGCGTATTTGCACCGAGCGCCGCGGTAAGTTCCGGATGGTCCCAGACCGTGATCAGCAATACGTCGCCGGTGCCGAGGGTGTAAGGCTCGGCGGTGGAAAACAAGCGCGGTTGATCCCTCGCGTTTCGTTTGGCCTCTTCCACCCGCAGCGCCTGAATCAATGCCACATTGATGTCGCTGATAGGCACGGCAAGCTCGGCGCTATTCGCCGATGTCGGCAAACTGGCGGTGTCGGCCGGCGCGATGGTCTGTACTGATGAGACACGCCCCGTCTCGGCACCCTCTCCAGCGGAGGCAACCGTCCACTCGGACGCAGCCTGTTCAGGACCGCTATATAGAGGGATCGAGGGCGAACTGTCCATGCGCATGCCCGGTGCGACCGCACATGCTGAGAGCAGCAAGGTCATTGCGGCCATTGAAAGCGCCAAGGGAGCTTTCAGATGCGGATGCGCGGATGCCGGCGTTCCAACCGGCGCACCGGCAAGACCGGTCGAGCTGTGATCGCTCCGTTCAACGCCATGTACGGTCGGATATGCCGTCCGGATTCCATTCGTGTTCATGCTGCCTGTCTGTTGATTCGTCAGTCGTGTTGATTCGTGGGAAGTCCGATGCAGGGAAGACGCGTTAATAAGCGTTCCTGTGCACCAGACCCTTCATAACTGTTGCGATGACAATCCGGATATCCAGCTTCATCGACCAGTTTCTCAAGTAGTACAGATCGTATTCGACACGACCTTGCATTTTTTCGATTCGATCCGTTTCTCCGCGAAAGCCGTTCACTTGCGCCCAGCCAGTAATTCCAGGCTTGATGCGGTACCGGTGAATGTAGCCGTCGACTATCTTCTGATACAGGTCGTCGTGCGCCGTTGCGTGCGGCCGCGGCCCGACAACAGACATTTCACCGCGCAGGACATTCAGAAACTGCGGCAGTTCGTCCAGACTCGTGCGGCGCAAGAAGCTGCCCACCGGAGTGATGCGGGGGTCGTTGCGGGTAGCTTGCTGCACAACGCCTGCCGTTTCCGCATGCTCGCGCATTGTTCGAAACTTGAAGATCCGGAATGTCTGGCCATTGGCGCCCTTTCGCGTTTGCCTGAAAAACACCGGCCCTTTCGACGAAACCTTTATTGCAATAGCAATCAGGACCATCAGAGGCGAAATGGCAACGAGCGCGAAGATCGCAAATAGCCGGTCAAAGATCGCCTTCTGCAACAGAGCGGTGCCCGACAACGGCGACGCGACGAGATTGATGGCCGGCGCGCCCATCAGCTCCACCATTTCACCGTCGAACATTGCGAGATTCTGAACGTCCGGGATAAAGCGGATATTCACGAGATCACCGCTGAACTCACCCAGGATCTCCCGCAGCATCTTCTCTTCGGACATGGGAAGCGCGACCCAGACCTCGCGCACATTGTTTTCGCGTACGTACGAGGCGAAGTCGCCGATGGTCGAGCAACTCGCCACACCTGGTGCGGCGAGTTCCACTGTCGGCTGCAGAACGAAATTGACGACTGCACGGAAGCCCGACGTGGGCGATGCCCCGATCCTGGCCACGACCTTTTCGCCGTGCGCGCCCATGCCAATCACGCCGACCGTTCGCAGGTCGTAGCCGGCCGCGCGCATCCGCGACCGGATCGTATGGACGATAAAACGCGACATGACCAGCGCCGCGAGCGTGACGATGGTCCAGACTGCGGACCACAGGCGCGACACCATTGCGATTTCATGCAAACCGAACATCAGCGCGACAGCGCAAGCCTGCACGACAATCCATGCGATCGAAATCTGTCCGGCAAGCCTGAGTTTCGAGCGGCCGCGCCAGGACCGGTACACGCCGAAGACAGGGAACAACAACAATGCGCAGGCGACAGCAAACGCCACGAAAGTCCAGTTCACAGCGATCTGCTGCGCTTCGCCGAAACCGTACAACGACGCAGCAGTCGCGCCCAGCACAATCAACGTGACATCGAGCAGCCGCGCGAGCACGTCTTGCAGCTCCAGCGCGGCGGCGCTTCGACGAATGTCGGCAACGGTTCTCATGGTTCTCTGGATGGTAAAAAGCGGACGGTAGCCCGCATGGAAGGAACTCCCAGGAGGCGTTTGAGTTTTGCGACGCTCACCTTACGCAGCGCCGCATCGAGCAACTTCACTGCGGGATATTTCCGTTACTGCTTCAATTGCGCAGCCTGAACTTCTCGAGAAGCATTTGGACTTCATCGAAGTGTTTGTCGTGATCGGGAGCGGATTGTCGGACGTGAGTGGCCCGTCGCATACACGAGTTTTCCTAAAAACATCGGCGTAGGGATTTCCATCAATTGCCTATTGGTGCGAAGCATTTTTTCGCCATGACCAAAATGTCACAAAATGCGAAACTCATGTCTTGACCATACATATTTACAAATATGCTCCCCACCGTTCTCGTATTGATTCATCTCCAGCCTGAGAGCCAAGCCACGGTCTCGGAGGCTTTCAATGTCATCACGGCCCTCGACCCATCCGCACTGGACGACGCCCTGACCCGTCACGCCGATGAAATCCGCCTCGTATTGACGAACGGCACTGTCGGCATCGATGCATCGTCTATCGCGCGATTGCCGAAGCTCGAACTGATCGGCGCGCTGGGGGCGGGTTACGAGAATGTCGACCGGGACGCCGCGAAGGCGCGCGGCATCGTGGTGGTGAACGGCGCGGGGACGAACGACGATTGCGTCGCCGATCACGCCTTCGCGCTGCTGCTCGGTGCGGTCCGGCAGATTCCCGCGCTCGATCGCGCATGCCGCGACGGCGTATGGCGCGACGACCTGCCGTTCCAGCCAAACTTTTCGGGCAAGAAACTGGGCGTGGTCGGGTTGGGCAACATCGGCAAGAAGGTTGCGAAACGCGCGCTCGGGTTCGATATCGAAATCGGTTATCACAACCGTCGGCCGAATCCGGACGTGGCCTATACGTACTTTGATTCCGTGCTCGCGCTGGCCGAATGGGCTGATTACCTCGTACTCGCCACGCCCGGCGGCGCAGGAACGAAGCATCTGATCAATGCAGAAACACTCGCCGCGCTCGGTTCGCACGGTTACGTGGTGAATGTGGCGCGTGGCAGTGTGGTCGATACTGCAGCCCTCGCCGACGCCCTCGAACGCGGCGTCATCGCGGGCGCGGGGCTGGACGTGTACGAAGGCGAACCCGCGCCGCCGGCCTTGCTCATCGAATCAAAGCGGGTCGTACTTACGCCGCACGTAGGTGGCCGGTCGCCGGAAGCGGTGGCCGCATCGGTGCAGTTGTTCGTCGATAACGCCACTCGCCACTTTGCCGGCACGCCCGTACTGACACCTGTTTGAAAGCTTATTCGGGGCCGCTCGGCGAGGTTTGCCGCGATCCCGTATCGTGTCGGTCTACGCCCGATCTCGCTCCTACTCCAAACCGTGCCAGACCCAACTGCGCTTCTCCCCGATGCCCCCATGACCCCGCTGCAAAAACGCGGCATGGCGGCCATGCTCCTGGCTGTGTCCCTCGCCACGCTCGATACCGCCATCGCCAACACGGCGCTTCCGGCCATCGCGCACGATCTTCATGCCGCGCCGGCTGCCTCCGTCTGGATCATCAACGCGTATCAGCTCGCGATGGTCGCCACGCTCCTGCCCTTCGCCGCGCTGGGCGGGATTGTCGGGCACAGGAAGATTTATCTTGGCGGGTTGATTTTGTTCCTGGTGGCGTCGCTGACGTGCGCGCTGTCCTGGTCGTTGCCGACGCTCACCGCCGCCCGGCTGCTGCAAGGTGTCGGCGCGAGCGCGGTCATGAGCGTGAACACGGCGCTGATCAGCGCGATCTATCCGCATCACCGGCTTGGGCGCGGGCTCGGGCTCAATGCGCTGATCGTGGGGATATCGTTCGCGGTCGGGCCGACGGTGGCATCGATTGTCCTTTCCCTTGGCACCTGGCCGTGGTTGTTTGCGGTGAACGTGCCGATTGGCCTGACGGCGCTGTTTATCGGCTGGTCTGCGCTGCCGGAAACGGCGCGCTCCACGCACGGCTTCGATCGCGTGGCGGCGGGTCTTAATGTGGTGACCTTCGCCGCGCTGGTGTTTGCGCTCGGCGAAGCGGCGCAGCGCGCGCCGGCGTATATCGTGCTGATGGCGCTCGGCGTGACCGTGGTCGCGGGCGGCCTGATGCTGCGCCGCGAACGCGGTCATCCGGCACCGATGCTTCCCGTCGATCTCTTCAAGCGGCCGATGTTCGCATTATCGACGGCGACGGCTGTCTGCTCGTTCGCGGCCCAAGGGCTCGCGTTCGTGTCGTTGCCCTTTTATTTCGAAAGCGTGCTCGGGCGCACCCAGGTCGAAACCGGCTTCCTGATGACGCCGTGGTCCGTGATGGTCGCGCTGCTCGCGCCCGTGGCGGGACGCTTGTCCGACCGGCATCCACCCGGCTTGCTGGGCGGCGTTGGCCTGGCTGTCATGTGCGCGGGGATGGCGTCGCTGGCGATGTTGCCGGCGCATCCCCATGCGCTCGATATCTGCATCCGCATGGGTATTTGTGGAGCGGGTTTCGGCTTCTTCCAGTCGCCCAACCTCAAGGCGTTGATGGGAAGCGCGCCGCGCGAACGCAGCGGCGGGGCAAGCGGTGTGGTCGCAACGGCGCGGCTGGTCGGTCAGGCGACGGGCGCCGCGCTGGTTGCGTTGAGCTTCGGGATCGCGGGCAAACACGGACCAGCGCTGGCGCTCGCGCTTGGCGCGGGGTTCGCGGGCGCGGCGAGTATTGCGAGCGGCTTGCGCCTGATCACCCGCGACAAACCCAGTGAACCGATGCAAACAGCCAGCAAGTAGCGTTCACCCGGCCATCAGCGCGGCTTTTGCCTTCTCAACCGGCCCGGTCCAATCGCCGAGCGTGGTCTGCTTGAACAGACGCGCGCTTGGATACCACACACTGTCCTCGCGATTTGCCATCCAGCGCCAGTCGTTGTTCGCCGGCAGGAACACCCACACGGGCTTGCCGAGCGCGCCCGCCACATGCGCGACGGAGGTATCGACTGTCATCACCAGATCGAGCTGGTCGATGAGCGCGGCGGTATCGGCGAAATCATTCAGCGTGTCCGTCAGGTCGTAAGGTTTCAGCGCGCACTCCGCGTTCAAAAGCTGATCGCGCGCCGCGCCTTTCTGCAGCGAAAACCAGGCAACGTCCTTCACGTCCGCCAACGGTGAGAGCGCCGAAAACGGCATGGAACGGAACTGATCGTTGCCAAACGTCGGGCTGCCCGCCCACACGATGCCGACTTTTTTGCGGCCGGCGGCCAGCATGTCCACCCGCGTCGGCCCCATGCCGATGCGCTCGGCGCTCAGGCTCATGTACGGAATGTCGGCTAGCGCGTGGGGAACGAGATGCGCGACGCGATGCGGCACGCTCATGGATGGCGTCCAGTAGTCGTATTCATGCGTCGGCCCCCGCGTGAATGCACGGCGAATCCCACGCACGCTTTGCACCAGTTCCACGATATTCTCCGGCACCCGCATGTCTACGATTGCGCCCATCTGCTTTAGCACCGTCACGTAACGTGCGAACTGGATCATGTCGCCGTGACCTTGTTCGCCTACCACCAGCAACGTCTTGCCCTGCAACGGCTCTCCGCGCCATTCGCGGACGCCCGGAACGTCCATTGGCTGATATTTGCTCGAACGCCAGCGCACCTCATGCAGCGCCCAGCCTTCCTTGAAGTTGCCACGGCGAAGCTGGAGCAGCGCGAGATTGTGCTGGGCATCGGCGTGATCAGGATCCATGTCGAGCGCTCGCCGATAGTACTGCTCCTCGTCCTCGAACAATCCTTGCGAGCTGACCGCTGCGCCAACGCACACGTGGATCTGCGGGTCATCGCGCAACGTCAATGCATGCCGGTATGCCGCCTCTGCCTCCGCAAACCGGCCGTGAAGCCCAAGCGTCGTGCCGAGGTTCACGCGTGCCTCGAAGTGATCCGGCCTCAGCGCGAGCGCGCGATGCAGGCTCGCCACCGCTTCATCGAAGCGCTTGAACTCTCGCAGCGCGTTGCCTTCGCCGAAATGTGCTTCGAAGCTGTTGGGATTGCGACGCAGCGCCTCGCGGTATGTCGCCAGCGCTTCGTCATAACGCTTTGCGGCCGCGAATGTGGAACCGAGGTTCAGGCGGCTATCGAAAAAATCGGGGTGCTGGGCGAGCAGCGTGTGAAACTGCTCGATGGCTTCGCTGAAAAGACCTTGCTTTCGCAACGTCACGCCGAGATTATTGCGGGCGTTGGCGAAATCCGGATCGAGCGCAAGCGCGCGCTCGTGGCACTCCACAGCATGCGGCAGGTCACCCAGCGCCGTAGCCACCAGCCCGCGGTTGCTCCAGCACGCCGATGCATCCAGCGCCAAGCCAAGCGCGCGGTCCAGCAACTTCGCGGCTTGCAGGTCCTCGCCACGCTGATGCAGAAGGACGCCGAGGTAATGCAGCGCATCGACGTGATCGGGACGTTGCTGCAAGACCTGCCGGTAACCGCTTTCAGCCTCGGCCATCTGACCGGCCTGATGGTGACTGAAAGCTCGGGCATACGGTTCGGCGAGTTGGTTCATGGCAGGCGTTTTCAGCGAAGTGGATGACCTGTTCATCCTAATTCGCGTGTTATCGGCCAGCTATCGGATTAGTCTTATCCCTTGTTTCCCGATTTGAAGTTATGCATTTCGCGTCGGCGCGGATCAGTCTTTTTCGCCAGGCGAATGGAAACCCGGCTTGCCAATCTGGTCGGGCGTTTGCGGCACGCGGCGGAATCGCGATGTGTCGTAACCCATCTCGTCCAGGCGGCCGAGCAGTTCGCGGTACTTCGCATCGCTGATGTTTGGCGAGCGCGCGAAAATCCAGCCGAGCTTGCGGTCCGAATATCCGATGATCGTGTACTGGTAATCGTCATCCACGTAAAGCGTCTTCTGGCTTGCGTAGATTGGCCAGAAGATCCGCACGCTCCAATCCGCGTTGTTCGAACCCGGAACCACGGAATCCGTGAATTGATAGTGCTTCAGCGGGGCATCAAACGAATTCTTGTGCGCGTAATACGAGTCGTCGATCTTGCCGTCATCGCGCAACTTCCATTCGGCATAACTGCCAACGAAATCCTTCTCGGCGAAATACGGAATGTTCGCGATGATGTACCAGCGGCCCATGTAACGCGGGAGATCAACCGATGGCGCAAGCTTCAGTTCATTCGCTGCGCGCGGATTGGGATTGCGTGGCGAAGACATGCATGCGCTCAGAACAAGCGCCACTGCGGACAAAACAACGACAACGCGAAGAGCACGGGACATGAGCGCACCAAAGTTGTTAGGGCGTATAAGCATTGATACGCACGTCCGCCCTGACCGGTTTCACGGGATCAACAATGGCGCAAGTTACAGGCCCAGCTCTTCGATTGGCGTCAAATACGCCGTACCTTCACTTTCTTGCCCTTCACCTTTCCAGACGACAACCGGTTCACCGCCTTATCGGCAATATCCCGCGATACCGCCACGTAGGTGACCATATCCGTCACATTGATCTTGCCGATCTGCGAGCCTTCGAAACCGGCGTCGCCGGTGAGCGCGCCGAGCACGTCACCCGGACGGATCTTTTCCTTGCGGCCGCCAAGGATCTGCAATGTGGCCATGGGCGGCTGGAGGTGACCCGGCGTCGCCGGCGTCAGTTCGCTCAGCTTGTGCCATTCCACTTCCTTTTTCTGCGCCTGTTCGATCGAACTCACGCGCGCCATTTCATTCATGCTCGCGAGGCTCAGCGCCCAGCCTTCCTGATCCGCGCGGCCCGTTCGGCCGATGCGGTGAACGTGGATCTCCGGATCTTGCGTGACATCGACGTTGATCACCGCTTCCAGTTGCGCGATATCGAGGCCGCGCGCGGCGACATCGGTGGCGACCAGCACCGAGCAGCTTCGATTGGCGAACTGAACGAGCACCTGGTCGCGTTCGCGTTGTTCGAGTTCACCGTGCAGCGCCAGCGCATGAAAACCTTGCGCGACGAGTACATCGAGCAGATCGCGGCATTGCTGCTTCGTGTTGCAAAACGCGAGCGTGCTCACCGGCTGGTAGTGATCGAGCAGGAGGCCAACGGCGTGCAGGCGCTCGTTGTCATCGACTTCGTAGAAACGCTGCTTGATCTTCGCATTCGTGTGCTGCTCAGTGAGCTTGATTTCCTGCGGTTTGCGCAGGAATTGCTGGCTCAGCTTCGCGATGCCCTCCGGATACGTCGCCGAAAACAGCAAGGTCTGGCGATCCTTCGGACATTGCTTGGCAACCGCGACGATGTCATCGAAAAAACCCATGTCGAGCATGCGGTCGGCTTCATCGAGTACGAGGGTCTTGAGCGCGCTCAGTTCCAGCGTGCCGCGTTCCAGGTGGTCCATGAGACGTCCCGGCGTGCCCACGGCAATGTGGCAGCCATGTTCGAGACTTGCGATCTGCGGGCGCATTGGCGAGCCGCCGCACAGCGTCAGGATCTTGATGTTGTCTTCCGCGCGCGCGATCCGGCGAATCTCCTGCGTCACCTGGTCGGCGAGTTCGCGCGTCGGGCACAGCACGAGCGCCTGCACGGAGAAAAGCTTCGGGTCGATCTTAGCGAGCAACGGCAATGCGAACGCGGCGGTCTTGCCGCTGCCCGTCTTCGCCTGCGCAATGAGATCGTGGCCCGCGAGCGCGAGCGGCAGGCTTGCGGCCTGGATCGGGGTCATCGTGAGATAACCGAGTTGTTCGAGGTTCGCCAGCATTGCCGGCGACAGCGGCAAGGCGCTGAATGAAGTGGGCGTGGTCATGAGCGTGTTTCTCTACTTCGCGGCAGGTTTCGGCGGGACCGAATTGTCCTGCTCGTAGGTGATGGTGCCGTCGGAGGCGTCGTGGCGCAGCACTTTATTGCGCGCGCCGCACATGGGGCAGCGGAACATCAGGCCCTGGCCTTCGTTCTTGATGAGCACGTCGGCAAGTTGCCATTCGGCGCCGCACGGCTGGTTTCGGCAGATAAACATGATTGGATTGAGCGTAATGGATGGGGTTGCGGCCTGAAAAGGGCGCCGATCCGTCCGGCGCACGCTGTTTTCGCGCAATAGAAGCCGAAGTGTACGCGTAGACGGTGGGATTACCTCGTTTTACGGCGTTTTTACGGGCCTCGCCGTCTTTCGCATCGGATCGATCCGTTAAACTGACATTTACTAAAACGATGCCCTGACCCGCCCTATCGATGCGAATCCTGCACACCTCGGACTGGCACCTCGGCCAGTATTTTCTCGGGCATTCACGACAAATCGAGCACCAGAAGCTGATCGAGTGGCTGGTCGAGCAGACCCGGGTGCATGGGGTCGATTCGGTGCTGATAGCCGGGGATATCTTCGATACCGGTGCGCCGCCCAGCTACGCCCGCGAGCTGTATTACTCGCTGATCCTGGCGCTGCGCGACGCCGGCGTCGGTCTGACGCTGCTCGCGGGGAATCATGACTCCGTTGCCGTGCTAGAGGAATCGCGCAACTTGCTGACGGCGTTGAATACAGTCGTAATTCCGTCCGTGCAGGACGACCCGAACGAACAGGTCCGCGTCCTCAATACACGCGATGGCCACCCCGGCGCGATTGTCTGCGCAATTCCGTTCATTCGTCCGCGTGATGTCCTGCAGAGCATCGCGGGGCAAAGCGCGCGTGACAAACAGCAGTCGCTGCAAGACGCAATCCACGCGCATTACCAGGCGTTGTTTGCGTTGGCCGAGGAGAAGCGCGTTGAACTCGGTGCGCATTTGCCGATCATCGCGACCGGGCATTTGACGACGGTCGGTGCGAGCGCAAGCGAATCCGTGCGCGAGATTTATGTCGGCGCGCTGGAGGCGTTCCCGACCGCTGCGTTTCCGGCGGCCGACTACATCGCGCTGGGGCATATTCATCGGCCGCAGAAGGTTGGCGGGTTCGAGCATATTCGCTACAGCGGGTCGCCGATTGCATTGAGCTTCGACGAAGCGCGGCAGCAGAAAGAGATGCTGCTTGTGGACGTTTCGGCGGATGGGCTTCAAAGCGTGACCGTGCTCGACGTTCCGTGCTTCCAGACCTTGTTGTCGGTCAAAGGATCGTTGAAGGAACTGGAAGCCGCGGTTGAGGCTGTTTCAGCCCAGGCGCGCGAAGGCGAAACGATCTGGCTCGAAATCGTCGTCTCCGCCGACGACTATCTCAGCGATCTGCAAACGCGCATTCAGAAGATGACCGGGAACCTGCCCGTCGAAGTATTGCGCGTTCGTCGCGAGCGCTCGTCCACTTCGAGCACGTTGCAATCCCAGGCCAGGGAAACCTTGAACGAACTCACGCCCGACGATGTTTTCGCACGCCGCCTGCAATCGGAAACCATCGACGACGACACGCGCTCGCAGCTTTTGCAGATGTATCGCGAAGTCGTCGCGCAGATTGGCGAGGCCAATGCATGAAGATCTTGTCGTTGCGTTTGCGTAATCTGAATTCGCTCAAGGGCGAGTGGAAGATCGATTTCAGCCAGCCGCCGTTTCGCGATAACGGCCTGTTCGCCATCACCGGTCCGACCGGCGCCGGCAAGACAACCTTGCTCGATGCCATCTGTCTCGCGCTCTATCACCGCACGCCGCGCATGGATACGGTCTCGCAAGGCACGAACGAGCTGATGACGCGCCACACGTTCGAATGCCTCGCGGAAGTCGAGTTCGAAGTGAAGGGCGAAGGGTATCGTGCATTCTGGAGTCAGCGACGCGCACGCGATAAAACCGACGGCAATCTGCAGGCGCCAAAGGTCGAACTCGCGCGGCTGGACGGGACGATCCTGACGGAGCGCATTGTCGATAAACTGCGCAAGGTCGAAGAGATCACGGGGCTGGATTTCGGCCGCTTCACCAAATCGATGATGCTCGCCCAAGGCGGTTTCGCCGCGTTCCTGGAAGCGAAGGCGAATGAGCGCGCCGAGTTGCTTGAAGAGCTTACCGGCACCGATATCTATGGCACGATCTCACAGCACGTGTTCGAGCGCACGCGGGATGAAAAGCTCGCGCTCGATACGCTTTTGGTCCGCGCCGACGGCGTTCAGTTGCTGACCGAAGAAGAGCGTAACGCGAAGCAGCAGGAAGTCATCGCGCTCGCCGCTCAGGAAATCACGCTGGGCAAACAAGCCGAATCAACACGCGCGATGCACGCGTGGCGGGTGGCGTTATCGGACGCTGAAAAGCAGCTTGAACAGGCGTCGCTCAACCAGCAGCAGGCCGATGCAAAAATCGCCGATGCCAAGCCTTTGCTCGATCGCCTCGCCGCAAGCGAGCCTGCGGAAAAGCTGCGCGCTGATCACACGGCAATGCTTTCGGCGCGCGAGAGGCACGCGGAAACCTTGCGTCAAGCGGCGGTTGCGCGGAACGAAAAACAAGCCGCCGCGCTCGATGCCGCGCGGGGTTTGCGTTTGGCTTCTGTGATGGGAACGCGGGTGGCGCAGCTTCGTGAACACGGGTTGACTACCGTATCGGCGGAAATCAAATCAATTCAGTCCACACTTGATCAACATCCGCATCGAAGCAAACTTGGTGAGCAAATCGTGCTTTGGCAACATCAATTCGATGCACGTCAACAGACGTTGAATGACATCGAATTGATTCGCACAAAGCATGTCGGATTGCGTGCGTCGATAGAGAAACAGGCGGGGGACATCAGCGCCAAGCTCAAAGCGATGTCCAACGCACTGGGCGCGGCAGAACTGGCGCGAAAAACTGAACGGGAACAGCTTGAGAAACTTTCGAGCATGCTCAGTGGGGAAAGCGAGGCGGACTTGAAGACACGTTGCCAGCGTCTTCAAGACCAGCATTATCTGTTCGGGAAACTGGTGGAAGTTGGTGAGGCAGTGACGCGCGGGACCCGTCAACTTGCTACGGACCGTGAAGAACTGGCGAAAAGAAACGCTGCGAGCGTGTTGCTCGCCGACCAGCATGAACGCCTTGTCAAAGACATCGAAATGCTCACCGAACAAGTCCAGGACAAACGCAAACTGCTCGATCAGGAGCGGCGCATTCTGGACCTTGCCGGACATCGCGCAGCATTGCAGCCTGGCGAAGCGTGTCCGTTGTGCGGATCGACGGAGCATCCGTCCATCGATGTTTATCAAACGCTCGATGTTTCATCGACCGAACATGCATTGAAGGAAAAAGACACAGCGTTGCGTGGCAAAGGCAAGGAGCTTCTCGCCGCAAATGTGGCAATCGCCGAATCGAATGCTAGTGTGAGCGCGCTCAAAAAGCGTATCGATACATGGCTGCAAGACGACAAGGGTTATGCCGAGAGCTGGCAGATGTTGTGCGCAGAACTTGGACTCGAAACAGTTGACCGTGACGCGCTCAGCGCGCTCGTGCAGCAACATATGGCGAAGTTGAAGTCGGCCCAGGAAACAATCGCGGCGGTGGATCAACAGAAGATCTTGATTCATCAGCACGCGACCGCCGCGAACGCGGCGGAGCGGTTCGCGCTCGAACAGCAATATGCGTTGAAGATGAGCGAAGAGCGCCAGAACGCCGACGAAAAGTCGCTGAAGGAGATGGCCGACCAAGCCGAAGCCCTGCAAACCGCGTTGCTCAAGAAAGAACGCACGCTCGATGAATCGGTTATTTCCGCCGGTCACGCGCGACCCGATTCGTGGACGCAATGGCAAGCGTGGCTTGCTGAACGCGATAACGAATGGAAGGCTTGGCAGAAGGCATCGGAGCGTGTTCGTGCATTGAATCAGCAGGCGGATCGCTTGAAACAAGCGCTCGAAACTGCATCGACTGACGCGGCAAAATGGTGCGTGCGCTGGACGGCTTGCGAGAAGGATTTCCCCGAGTTGCAAGCCGATCCAATTGCCGCGACCGACGATCCGGACGCGGCCTTCATATCCGCAGTACACCGCTACGAAACTGCACGCGACAAAACCAGTTCGCTCGAAGGCACCGAGCGCACGCTGGCAACGCGTGTGAGAGAAGAGCAAGCGCACGCGGAGATAACGTCGGCTGCGTGGTTGAATGCTTTGACCCGCAGCGTTTTCGCCGATGAACAATCGTTCCTGTCGGCGCTCCTGTCCCACGACGAGCGCGACCGGTTGCAAACGCAGAAGCGCGAACTCGACGAACTATCGACAACGGTTCGCACACTGCGCGCGAACGCGGAAAACCGTCGCGCGGAATTGCTGAAAGACCCGAAGACGGATCAGGACGCCGAAGCGCTGAATCGCATGCTGGAAGATCTGGCCGCGTCTATAAAAACGCTAAGCCAACAACAAGGCGGCCTTCGCGCGACGCTTCAAGGCGACGACAAACGCCGCGTCGAACAACAGGCGTTGTACCGACAGATCGATACACAACGCGCCCACTACGACTTGTGGCAGCGCCTGAGCAGCCTGATCGGTTCCGCCGATGGCGCGAAGTATCGGAAGTTCGCGCAGGGTCTTACGCTCGATCATCTGATCTACCTCGCGAACCGCCAACTCATGCAATTGCATGGGCGCTATCAACTCAATCGGAAGCTTGCCGGCGAGCTGGAAATGGAAGTGCTCGACATGTGGCAAGGCGATATTGCCCGCGATACACGCACGTTATCAGGCGGCGAAAGTTTCCTTGTGAGTCTGGCGCTTGCGCTGGCTTTATCGGATCTTGTGAGCTTCAAGACGTCCATCGATTCACTGTTCCTCGATGAAGGGTTCGGCACGCTCGATGGCGAAACGTTGGAGATTGCGCTCAATGCGCTCGATTCTTTGAACGCGAGCGGCAAGATGATCGGCGTGATCAGCCATGTGGAAGCGCTCAAGGAGCGCATTCCGTTGCAGATCAAAGTGGCGAAAAGCGTGGGAATCGGATTTTCGACGGTGGAAGTCGTGGGCGCTTAAGACGCGGCTTTATTGACCACGATCTCTTTCGCCGCAAGCTTTTGCACAATGAAGAACGGCACGTCGAGACGCCATTCACCGTTTCGCACAACCGCGTCGTAGTCGAATAAAGGCTTACCGTCGGCGGCGCTGAAAACAAGCTTTTGCGCGGCGCCATCGGCAAGCGAGCTGACACCGCCGATTGCCTGGTAACTCGTATTGCTGCCGACGTGAAACTTCTCGGTGTTCCATCGGTTCGGCGCGTGCGGCGGGAATGGTTTTGCGTCGTGGAAACCGAACAGGTCGTCGTGAGTCAGCACGCTTTTACGCAGCGTCGGCCAGACATTGGTGCGCAAATAATGCTGATCGATGAACCGGCCGCTATCGGCGTTGGTGGCGGCAAATTGCTGCATCGATTGAACCGCGTTCTTCAATACGCCCCCGCAGCCTCCCCAGAGCCCCGCGAGAATCAGTTCGGTATGCGTGAAGTAATCGCGAAGGACGTGGAAGTAATACGGGCTTTTAATCCATTCCTGCACCGCGGCGGCTTCCCGCTCAGAGAGCAACGCGTCGGCATCGCGAAGCAGGAAGCGTTTGACCTTCGGATCGTCGATAACCAGAAAGCGCCACATCAACGGATGGACTCCCGACTCCGGACTCATGAACACGACGTCCGCGCCCGCATCCTTCAGCCGTTGCTGGACGTGCGCGGGGACGGTCGCATCGAGATAGACCCGGCACGTCCAGCCTTTGAACAGGTCGCGCGTCAATTCGGCATTCAGGACCGCCGGCTCGCAATATCGCGGATTCGCGCCGAACAGTGAATACGCGATGACATTCTCAGCAGGATTTTGGGGATTAAACGCAGGCGGCGCCTGATCTGGAATCGATTCGCTTGGATTCGCGCCGCATTGCGTGTCGGAGGCACGCAGCGAGCGCAAACCGTATTCGCGCATCTCGTCGGTCTTCCCGAGCCAGCCGCACACTTCCACCAGGCCATCGAGCCAGGTCGACGCGGCAAGCAGTTTGCGCTGGCTCGCCGGCGCGTCGTGGATGCTCATGTAGACCTTGTACGCCTGGTCGAACGCGTTGATGCGCATCAGGCACAACGCGTAATCCGGCAGGATCGTCATGTTTCCCGGTGTGAGGGTGAGCGCTTCGGCCGCGAGATTTGCACCGCTTCGATAATCGCCCGCGGCATATGCCGCGCGAAATGCCTCCGCAATTCTGCCAAGACGCTCTTGATTGGCGGCGCTTGGCTGACGCATTCCGCCTCTTTGTCTTACGTGACGTACGTTGGATCGGTTCATGAGTTTCTAAGCTGTCGGGCGATCGGGCATTGTTCGTGCACGCTCATTGATAAGCAGTGCCGATGCGTTTCCGGGTAACCAGCCACTTTAAACGCGCCGACGCACCTTGCCGACGATCGGGACCGATTTTCACAATTTCACGTTGCGTAACCAGGCGCGGGAGTTTTGAGGCATGACCACGCTGCGATTGATTCTTGGCGATCAACTGAACCCGCTGCATAGCTGGTTTTCGGAGGTGGACGACGATGTCGTCTACGCGCTCATGGAAGTGCGTCAGGAAACGGACTACGTCCTGCATCACGCACAGAAAATCCTCGCGTTGTTCGCGGCCATGCGTGACTTCGCACGCCGATTGAAATCTGCCGGGCATCGTGTTCACTATCTTGCAATCGATGATCCGGATAACCGGCAAAGCATGCCCGCGAATCTCGACTGGATGATCGCGCAATACAAAGCGACTGCGTTCGAATGTCAGGCGCCGGATGAATGGCGACTCGACCGGCAATTGGCCGAGTATGCGAATCAGCTGGACATTCCGTGCTGGATGAAAGATACGGAGCACTTCTACACGCGCCGCAATGAAGCGGCCGAATATTTCGCCGACAAGAAGCAGTGGCTGATGGAAAATTTTTATCGGCGGATGCGGGTGAAGCATCGGGGCTTGATGAACGCCGATGATTCCCC
>NZ_CAXTGZ010000002.1:0-23896 GCF_964243625.1 uncultured Caballeronia sp. | reverse complement strand
CTTCCGGCGGCCAGTGGAACTTCGATCACGACAATCGGAAGTCGTGGCCTGGAAAGCCATCACAGCCCGCTGATCCCCGCGTTGCGCACGATCATTCAGCGCTCTGGAAAACGATTGTCGACGCGGGCGTAAAGAGCTTCGGATCTCCATGTGAGGATCGACTGCCGTGGCCACTGAATCGCGATGAAGCGTTGGCGCAACTCGATTCGTTTATAGAAGATGCGCTTCCGGATTTCGGCGATTACCAGGACGCAATGAGCACGCACGCGCCGCGATTGTTCCATTCGCTGCTGTCGTTTTCGCTCAACGCGAAGATGCTGAATCCGCGCGAAGTGGTAGCCCGGGCGGAACGGGCGTATCGGGATGGACATGCATCGTTGCCGGCCGTCGAAGGGTTCATTCGGCAGATCATCGGCTGGCGCGAATTCATGCGCGGTGTGTATTGGACGCGGATGCCGGAGTACCGAAAATCGAATGTGTTCGGCAATACGCTCAAGCTACCAGTCTGGTTCTGGAACGGCGAGACGAACATGCGATGCTTGAAACATTCAATTGGGCAATCGCTTGAAAATGGACACGCGCACCATATACAACGGTTGATGGTTATCGGCAATTTTGCGCTGATCGCGGGAATTGATCCCGTTGAAGTGCACGAGTGGTATCTCGGTGTGTACGTGGACGCGTACGAATGGGTCGAGATGCCGAACGTGCTCGGCATGAGCCAGTTTGCCGATGGCGGCGGATTGGCGACGAAACCTTATGCGTCCAGCGCGGCGTATATCGACAAGATGAGCGATTACTGCAAGGGGTGCGCTTACGACAGGAAAGCGCGGCTGGGCGAAACGGCTTGTCCGTTTAACGCGCTGTACTGGGATTTTTTTGAGCGCAATAGCGGGCGGTTGAAGGGGAATCCGAGGCTGGCGATGGTTTATAAGCAGTTGGACAGGATGGATGGGGAAGCGAAGGCCGGGCTTGAGGAAAGGGCGGGAAGCATCCGCGCGCGACTGGATGAACTTTGAGGCGGGCGCCTACCCTCACCGCTGTGCCGATGGCTCCGCGTCGTTGATGCCATCCACTGCTTTCTCGTTGCCGGCATAAACGGCCGCACTGCCGCGAGACTTGCGCATCGCGGCGCGCAGAATTCCGCGCGCCGCGAAACTCATCCCGCCCAGCAGGATCAACACGATCGCGATGCCCGCCATCCGTGCCGTTGCCGATTTTTCGATCAGCCGCGCCGTCCATATGTCCGGAAAGCGCCGGGCCGCGTTATCGAGCTGACCCGGCTCGGTCTTCGCGAAGTTGAGCGGCTGTCCACGGAGACCCTGCCAGAAACCCGTCCATATTCCATCGATGGAATAAAAGCCGCGCGCCTCCGGAATGTCCGCGTTAGGGAATTCGGCAACGACCGTGTTCCAGTTGACCGTCGCGGCCGGCAAGTTCCACGCTGCGGCGATGATCACCAGCGCCGTCGCGACATGCGGCAAACGGCTCTTGATCACCATAAACCCCGGCGCTGCCGCGATGAACCATATCGGCAACACGGGCAGCAAATAGCGCGGTCCCCAGCCGAACGCACCCCAGTTGACCATCTTGGCAATCAGCAACAGGTAGAGCACCGACCCGGCCATCGTTGCAGCAATGAACTTTTGTTGAGGACGCGCCAAACCACGCCATGCGATCGGCAACAGCAGCGCGAGCAGCAACGGCGGAGCATAAAACACGACCCCGTGATTGCCACTGAAGAAAAGACCAAGCAAGCCGGCTGGAATATTACCGGCGAGAGAATTGTTGCCGTTCAGGTAAAACGCGGTAGCGGTGGCCGGGCGTAGCAGCGACCCCGTGCGCACGAAGTTGTAGATGAAGTCGGGCAGCATGCAAGCCAAAAACGTCGCGCCAAGCACCACATATTTGCTCCATCGCGCGCGATCGGGCCATGCAAGGCATGCCAGCGTCACTGCCATGAAAGGCACGAGCGAAAAGCGAAAAGAACACAGCAGCGCGAGCGCCAGACCGGTTGCGGCGAATATGCGCTGGGTTGCATCGACGCGCTGCGTCTCGTGCAGGCAGTAAAGGAAGACGCACATCATCGCCGCAGCGGGCGCGACGTCCCATGCAACCTTCGCATAGGGCAGATAGAACGTGCCGGATGCGAATAGCAGGCTGAGCACGAATGCTTGCTTCGCGCCGTAGAAACGCGCCAGCAGCAGGCATAGGTACGTGGCGCCGATTGCGCTGACGAGCGCATAGATCAGGGCGGTGATCACCTTGGCGATCACGGGAGGATCGCGAAAAAGCTCATCGTTCGATGCGTGGCTCAGTTTCGCCGCGACCCACGCGCCCGGCAGCATCAACGCGAGCGCGCCGACGTCATGCGCTTCGTAGACGAGCCCGTTTGTACTCGGGACCCATCCAACGGTGGCCGCAGATTCCACTGTGCCCAGCTTGCCGGTGGTCGCAAGCAACTCGGCCGACTGCAACTGGCCGGCCGCGTCGCTGCTGCCGAGCCGTCCGCTCGACAACAACACGAAGAAGCAGACGAAAAAGAGGAATACATACCGGCGATACTCAGCCGGAGAAGGAGAACGATGCCCTGCGGGTTTCATGACCTACCTCTTGTCTGTTTCATGATATTGGGCATTTTCGTGTCGTGCATACGGCGCGGCGGTCCATCGCCTCAAGCCGGCGTTGCGCGCGCCGAGTAGAGCAGCCACACGCCGGCAATCAGCAAGGCTGCGCCGGAAATCGTCTTCATCGAGAGTCCGTCGCCGCTCCACAAACTGAACAGGAACAGTTCGATGACCGTGACCGCCACCATCACCGGATAGGCGACGCTCAGTTCGACGCGCTTCAACGCCAGCGCATACAGCAGGAAACCAATGCCGTACGCGCTCAACGCTGCCACACGCATCATGTTTGGCCGCGCGAGCACCAACGTGACGATGTCACTGGCGCCAACCACGGGATACTGGCTCGCGACGCGCAGCAGGATGCTCGCTAACGCGCTGCACGAGCCGCTGATCAGAAGTAACAGGATCGACATATAAGAGGGCTGGTCCGTTAGATGGCCAGCATCACTGACAGCACGCACAGACTGATGACAAGCAGGCTGGTGCGGTCCTTCACAGCGAACACGATTGGATCGTCGTTCATCTGGCCGCGAAACGCGAGCATCCACACCCGGCTGATCCAATACAGCAGCAAGCCAAAGAGCAGCCAGAGCGCGGGCTTGCGGGTATAAAGCGCGGTGATCTCCGGCGAGTTCATATAAAGCGCGAGCACGAGTACGGCGGCATACGCCGATGCCGTGCCGAATGCGCACAAAATCATGATGTCTTGCGCTAGGTACCCGCGTCCGGCCGCCGAACCAGCGGTCGAGCCGCTGCGCACAAGCGCGTCGAGCTCGGTGTAGCGCTTGACCATCGCCAGGCTAAGGAAAAGTAAGCCAGAAAACAGCACGAGCCAGTACGACAACACGATGTCATCCGCTGCACCGCCCGCGAAGATTCGAGCGGTGTACAACGCAGCCAGGGTGAAGACATCGATCAGGATGTGACGTTTCAGGAAGAACGAATATGCAAGCGTAGCGGCAAAATACGCGCCGAGCACGAACGCAAACTTGGGTGGCAGCAGCGCGGCAAGCGCCGCGCTGCCCATCATCAGTGCAAGCGACAGTCCAAGGCCCAGGGAAACAGGAAGTTTCCCGGACGCAAACGGGCGGTTGCGCTTGCGCGCGTGCCGCCGATCAGCGTCGAGGTCGAGAAGGTCGTTAAGCAGATAGACCGACGAAGCGCACAGACTGAACGACGCGAACGCGATCCCCGCAGCCATAAGCGGGTCGACACTGGTAAAGCGGTGTGCGGCAAGCAGCGGCACGAATATCAGCAGGTTCTTCACCCATTGATAGACGCGCATCTCCTTTACGATCAGTTTCAGCAGCTCACTCTTCTTCTCGAAGAAAACAATGCTGTCATTGACCTTCCCGGCCGCTGCGGCGATTTTTTTATGTCCTACGACAATCGCGCGGCGCGACTGCTTCCACACGGGCACATCGACCATTGCGTCGCCGCAATAATCGAATCCCCGAACGCCGAATTGACTGACTAAAGCGTTGGCCTTTTTACTGCCGGACAGATTAAGCACATTGGTGCTTGCCATCACGCCGGTGAAAATGCCGAAATGGTCTGCGATTGCTTGCGCGAGTGTCCAGTTGGCCGCCGTGCATAAATAGAGGTTCCTGCCGTGGGCTTTCTCGTCGCGCAAATACGCGAGCAACGCGGTGTTATACGGCAGCACCGCCACATCCATGACAACGCGACTGGCAATCTGCGTCTTCAGCCACGCTTTGCTTTTCAAAAGCCAGAAGAAACACATGAACACGTAAAGCGGATTCTTCTTAATCAGCAGAAGAAACGATTCGAGCAGCAGATCGGTATCTGTGAACGTGTGATCCAGATCGACGCAGAGTGCGATGTTTTCGGCGTCGAGACGCACGCTATCAAGGTCGGTGCCGGTCCCGGACCCGGTCAGGCTGCTCGCTCCGTCGGCGCCAAGTGCACCCTTCAAATAGTACGGAGTATTCAGTTCGAGTGATAAAGGATTTTTACGCATCCACGATACTCCTGAAAGTTCGGAGCAGCTTAATGGGCGTAAAAACAAAGTTATGTTCGGTAAGTGACGTAAATCGTTCCTCTCTGCTTTGTGATCAAGTCAAACATACATGTGACAAATAACCGTCAATCTTGTTAAGTCAGTTATTTTGAGGCCGTTTGTCTGATTGAAATGAAATACAGGATTGTTTCGATTGAACGTGACCGCCGGCCGCGTTCTGGAACCAAACTTCTGCTGAATAAATGCTGCTTGGATAATTCCGGTTTTCAAAACATCAGCAGATAAAAAAGCGCCGCCGTCTTAACGACGGCAGCGCTTTCCATTGTTCATGAATGCACGGGAGCTAACCCGGCAGGTCTCCTCCCACGTGAACCATTAAACGTCAATATTCCCCGCCCGCAACGCATTCGACTCAATAAACGCACGACGCGGTTCAACATCGTCACCCATCAGCGTAGTGAAAATGCCGTCGGCCGCGATCGCATCCTCGATCTGAACGCGCAACAGACGCCGCACCGTCGGATCCATTGTCGTTTCCCAAAGCTGCGACGGGTTCATCTCGCCCAGCCCCTTATACCGCTGCTTGGTCACGTTGCGTTCTGCATCCGCGATCAGCCACTTCATGGCGCTCTTGAAGTCGCTGACGGCCATCGACCGTTCGCCGCGCTTGATCAACGCGCCCGCCCCGATCAAGCCCTTGAACGTATTCGCCGTCGTCTGCAATTGCTTGTAGTCGGCGGTCAACTGGAAGTCTTCGTCGATCACCGATACCTTCACGTTCCCGTGATGCCGGCGATTGATATGCAACGACCGGATCTCGCGCACCGCGTCATACGACGGCTCGACCGTCACTTCAGGCTTCAACGGATCCGCACGCAACGCAGCCTGCAAGGCCGCAGCAGAAGCCACCGTCGATTCCTGTGTCGACAGATCCAGCACAATGCCGTCCATCACCGCCTCAAGCGCGTTCACGTCATAGAACCGGCTGACGCGATCCACCACCGCCTGCGCCAAGAGGTAGGCACGCGCAAGTTCACCTAGTGCGTCGCCGGTAATCGGCGTCGCGCCTTCGCTCGGAATCAGCTCGGAGCCCTGCAGCGCCAGCTTCAACATATGCTGGTTCAGCTCGTGCGTGTCCTTCAGATACCGCTCGTCCTTGCCCGCCTTGATCTTGTAGAGCGGCGGCTGCGCGATATAAATGAACCCGCGCTCGACGATCTCCGGCATCTGCCGGTAGAAGAACGTCAGCAGCAGCGTCCGGATGTGCGCACCGTCCACGTCCGCGTCGGTCATGATGATGATGCGGTGATAGCGCAGCTTGTCGAGGTTGTAGTCGTCCTTGCCGAGCCCTGTTCCGAGCGCGGTCACGAGCGTGACGATCTGCTCCGACGAAATCAGCTTGTCGAAACGCGCACGCTCCACGTTGAGCACCTTCCCGCGCAGCGGCAGGATGGCCTGGAACTTCCGGTCACGCCCTTGCTTTGCCGATCCCCCTGCCGAGTCGCCCTCGACAATGTAGATCTCCGACTTCGCCGGATCCTTCTCCTGGCAATCGGCCAGCTTGCCCGGCAAGCCGACGCCGTCGAGCACGCCTTTACGACGCGTCATTTCACGCGCCTTGCGAGCGGCGTCGCGGGCACGCGCTGCATCGATAATCTTGTTCGTAATGATCTTCGCGTCGTTCGGCGTTTCTTGCAGGAAGTCCTCGAGCGCCTTCGCGACCACGTCTTCAACCGGCGCGCGCACTTCCGACGACACCAGCTTGTCCTTCGTCTGCGAGCTGAACTTCGGCTCCGGCACCTTCACCGACAACACGCACGACAAACCTTCACGCATGTCGTCGCCGCTCGTCTCGATCTTCGCTTTCTTCGCGATATCGTGATCCGTGATGTACTTGTTGAGCACACGCGTCATGGCCGCGCGCAGGCCGGTCAAGTGGGTGCCGCCGTCGCGCTGCGGAATGTTGTTCGTGAAGCACAGCACGCTTTCGTTGTAGCTGTCGTTCCACTGCATGGCTACTTCGACCGTGACGTTGTCCTTCTCGCCCACCGCATGGAACACGGTCGGATGCAGCACCTGCTTGGTCTTGTTGATGTAATCAACGAAGCCCTTCACGCCGCCGACAAACGCAAAATCGTCTTCCTTGCCGCTGCGCTGATCGGTCAGGCGAATCCGCACGCCGTTATTCAGGAACGACAGTTCGCGCATGCGCTTGGCGAGGATGTCGTAGTGGAATTCGACGTTGCCGAAGATGGTGATATCCGGCATGAAATGCACTTCGGTGCCGCGGTTTTCCGTGTCGCCAACAACATGCATCGGGGAATACGTGATGCCGTTTTCGGTCACGAGTTCGCGGTTCTGCACCACGCCTTGATGGAATTCCATGAAGTGCTTCTTGCCGTCGCGACGCACGGTCAGACGCAACCATTCGGACAGGCCGTTCACGCACGACACACCCACGCCATGCAAGCCGCCCGACACCTTGTAGCTGTTCTGGTCGAACTTGCCGCCGGCGTGCAGCTCGGTCATCACGATCTCGGCGGCGCTGCGCTTGGGATCGTGCTTGTCGTCGAGCTTGAGGCCGGTCGGCACACCGCGGCCGTTGTCGGTCACGGAGATGGAGTTGTCGGCGTGAATGGTGACGTGAATGTCGTTGCAATGTCCGGCGAGCGCTTCGTCGATCGAGTTGTCCAGCACTTCGAAAACGAGGTGATGCAAACCCGTGCCATCAGACGTATCGCCGATATACATACCCGGCCTCTTGCGGACCGCCTCCAGACCTTCGAGGATCTGGATGGAGGATGCGCCGTAAGCGTTGTCGGGTTGCGAAATAGGGTTTTCAGTCATGGGTTTTTTTCCGGTTCTGCGTCACTACAGGGTCGCTACTGGGTCAGTACTAGGTCGCTGGGCGGTCACTGCGGGGGTTGCTGCGCGGTCGCTGCACGAGACTTTTCGAAACACCTTAAAAATGCCAAAGGGGCAGTGCGCCCCTTGGAAAGTTTTTAGTTTTGGCCGCGTCAGATGCGCATTGGCATCACCACATATTTGAACTCGTCGTTCTCGGGAATCGTGATCAGGGCGCTCGAACTTGCGTCGCCAAGGCTCACTTGCAGCATGTCGATCTTCAGGTTCGCGAGCACGTCGAGCAGATACGTGACGTTGAAGCCAATGTCCACGCTGTCGCCCTGATACGCGATTTCCAGTTCTTCCTGCGCTTCTTCCTGGTCGGCGTTGGTCGACATGATCTTCAACTGGCCCGGCTCGATCAGGCAGCGCACGCCCTTGAACTTGTCCGATGTCAGAATCGCCGCGCGCTGCAGCGAACGCTGCAGTTCTTCGCGGCCGATCAGGAACGTGTTCTTGTGCGACTTCGGGATCACGCGCTGGAAGTCGGGGAACTTGCCTTCCACGAGTTTCGACACGAGTTCGACCTGGCCGAACGTGAACTTGACCTGGCTCGCGGCAATGTCGATCACGAGCGAGTCGTCGATGTCTTCCAGCAAGCGCTGCAGTTCCAGAATGGTCTTGCGCGGGATGATGACTTCCTGGCGCGCATACGTGCCGCCTTCAATCTTCATCGATGAAAACGCAAGCCGGTGGCCGTCCGTTGCAACGGCCATCAACTGGTCGCCGTCGACCACCAGCAGCATGCCGTTCAGGTAGTAGCGGATGTCCTGTTGCGCCATGGCGAAGTGGACCATGCCAAGCAACTGCCGGAACGTCTTTTGCGGAACTGACAGGCTCGCGCCGAATTCGGTCGCCTGGTTGACGGTCGGGAACTCGTCGGCAGCAAGCGTCTGGAGCGCGAAGCGGCTTTTGCCGGAGCGCACGGTCAGCTTCTTGTCGGTGAGATCCAGCGACACTTCCCCTGGCGGCATGGCGCGCAGGATGTCAAGCAGCTTGCGCGCGGCGACGGTGGTCGCAACCTGATCGCTGCCGGTGCCGAAGTCGGCACGCGTGGTGATCTGAAGTTCGAGATCGGTCGAGAGGAACGACACGTCGGCGCCAGTCTTGGTGATCAGCAAATTGGCGAGGATCGGCAACGTATGGCGGCGCTCGACGATTCCGCTCACGGTTTGCAGCGGCCTTAGGAGATTATCTCGTTCGGTCTTGACCAGTTGCATAGAGTTCCTTCGTTGAAATGTCGGCCGTCCGCCGCTTTCGCCACCGCTTTCATGGGCGCTTTGCCACCGCATGGATTGCTTTGGAACGGTCTCGTGTCACGTGCCTGCGGTCACTGCCGCCCGCACGTGCCAGGCTTACGCCAAAACGCCGCCCAGCGCCGCTGGACGGTCAAACCCATATTGTGCCTCAAAACCTGCCCTTACCCCGAAAATGGGGGCAATTTCGTCAATAAACAGGTCCCGTTTCCGGCACGAATTCAGGAACGCCCGGCTAACCTTTGAGCGTCTGTTCGAGCACGTGCAATTCGTGGTTCAACTGGGCATCCGTGCCACGTTCGGCGGAGATTTTCCGCACCGCATGAAGCACAGTGGTGTGATCGCGGCCGCCGAACAATTCGCCGATTTCCGGCAGGCTTTTCTGCGTGAGTTCCTTGGCCAGGTACATTGCGATCTGCCGCGGCCGCGCGATGTTCGCCGGGCGCTTCTTCGAGTACATGTCGGCGACTTTGATGTTGTAGAAGTCCGCCGCCGTCTTCTGGATGTTTTCCACCGAAATCTGGCGGTTTTGCACCGTCAGAAGGTCTTTCAGCGCTTCTTTCGTCAATTCGATGGAAATCTCGCGCCCGTGGAAGCGCGAAAACGCCAGGATCTTGCGCAGTGCGCCTTCGAGCTCGCGCACGTTCGAACGCAAATGTTTTGCGACAAAAAACGCCACGTCCTCGGACAAGCTCACGCCTTCCGATTGCGCCTTGCGCATCAGGATGGCCACGCGCATTTCGAGTTCCGGCGGCTCGATTGCAACCGTCAGGCCGGAGTCGAAGCGTGAAATCAACCGGTCATCGATGCCCGAAATTTCCTTCGGATAGGTATCGCTGGTGATGATCACCTGCGCCTTGTTGGCAACCAGCGCCTCGAACGCGTAGAAAAACTCTTCCTGCGTGCGCGATTTGCCGGAGAAGAATTGGATATCGTCGATCAGCAGCAGGTCGAGCGAATGGTAATAACGCTTGAAGTCGTCGAAGGCCTTGCGCTGGTAGGCCTTCACCACGTCCGACACGTATTGCTCCGCGTGAATGTAGCGGATGCGCGCGCCGGCCTTGTCCTGCAGCAACTGATTGCCGATGGCGTGGATCAAGTGCGTCTTGCCCAGCCCCACGCCGCCATACAGGAACAGCGGGTTGTACGAGATGCCGGGGTTGTCGGCGACCTGGATCGCGGCTGCGCGGGCGAGCTGGTTCGCTTTACCCGTCACGAAGTTATCGAAGGTGAGCACGGGGTTGAGCTTCGAGCGCTCGTAAGCCGAATCGTTTTCCCCATTCGATGACGCCGTGCCGCCCGGCCGCCATGTACGGCGCGCGGCGGCGGCTTCGTTCGCGTCGAGGCTCGGGAGGTCGAGATCGGCGTGATCCGACTGGTCGTTGTGTTGCCGCGATTGCGCGTCTTGCGCGGCCTCTGCGGCGAGCGCATTGATGTGGGCGCTGGCGTTCGCGTGGCCGCCGTTCGGCCTGTCCGAAGAAGACGCTTCGACCTGCGGGCGCGGCGGCTGTTGTGCAGGCGACGATGCCGCCGGCACGGGCGCGGGCGCACCGCCCATCGCCTTGCGCGCGGTGGCTTTGGGATCGAGGACGAACTGGATGTCGACGGGCGCCTTCCAGAAATCCCGGGCCAGGTCGGCAATACGGCCCGAAAACTGGCTTTTCACCCAGTCGAGCTTGAACCGGTTGGGCGCGGCGATGCGCAGCGTGCTCGCATCGGCGTCGAAATCGACGAGGGCCAGCGGTTTGATCCACGTGACGTACTGCTGCGGCGTGAGTTCGCGCTCCAGCAATGCGGAACAGTGTTGCCAAAAATCGGTCATCGAGTGCAGTCGTTAGGGTTGCCGCGAGTCCTGCCGCCGCCCTCGCCGCTGCCCGGCTGCAAAGCCTGGAGCGCGCGGGCGAGCATACCCCGAAGTCTTGCCCAGCCTGGCTTTGCAGGCGGTACAGAGGACCGGGACTACGTGCGGTTGCGTCGGATTGAGGGGAGATTCTAACGCCAAATGCAACCGCGGCGCGAGTTATCCACAGGGACGGACCATCTCGCGTACTGAATCAACTGACCTGTGGACTTCCCCTCGAAAACCGGGGGCATGCACCGTAACCTATTGACGGTCAATAGGAAAACGGTTTAAATAGCGGGTTCCGCAAAACCCGAATTCCTGTACCACCGGCCGGTGCGTCAATTTTTATGTCGCTTCGTTATGCCGCGCGGTCCGTTTTTACCCAAGTGAGACCAACATGAAACGCACTTACCAACCTTCCGTTACCCGCCGCAAGCGCACCCATGGCTTTCGCGTTCGCATGAAGACCGCGGGTGGCCGCAAGGTCATCAACGCTCGCCGTGCGAAGGGCCGCAAGCGCCTGGCAGTTTAAGGTCGCCGGGTTCAGGTCGCCATTGTCAGGGCCGCTTACGGCATCAACAGCGCCCGCCAGCATTCGCCCCGACGCGAGCGATGACCCGGAGGTGCACTGCATGACGCGCTCCGGACAGGAAATCGGTCAGTTGCAAGCACGAGCCGCGTTCCCCAAAGCCGCAAGGCTGCTGAAAACGGATGAATATTCATCCGTTTTTCGTTTGCGCCCTTGGCGCCGGTCTCCGCATTTCGTCCTGTACGGCAAGCCGACAGGCAATGAAGCGCGGCTTGGACTGGTTATCGGCAAGAAGTGTGCGCCGCGCGCGGTCACGCGCAACCTGATCAAGCGGCTCGCCCGTGAAGCCTTCAGGCTCAGGCGCGCGGAGCTTGGCGGCTGGGACATACTGCTGCGCATGCACGCCAAGATTGACCGCAAGGCCATGCCGAGCGCGAAATCGCCGCCGCTGCGCGAGTTGTGTCGCGAGGAGATCGACGGTCTGCTCGACCGTGCCGTGCGCGAAGCCGCGCGACGCATGGCGGAGCAAAGTGCATCGGCTATCGTCACTGATCCACCCACGCCTGCGGGCTCTTGAGCAGCGCCAGACTGAAAACCGGTCCCCGGACGAAGTCGCTGGTGCTAAATCCATGCAAACGGCACTGTTTGAAAAATCGGCAAAAACGGCTTTGATCGCCTTATTGCGCTTTTACAAGGTTGCTGTGAGCCCCATGCTCGGCAACCGGTGCCGCTTTTACCCATCGTGTTCTGACTACGCGCGCGAAGCAATCCAGTATCATGGCGCCGCGCGTGGATCATTCCTCGCAGCAAAACGTCTGTGCCGCTGCCATCCGTTTTCGGCTGGCGGCATCGATCTGGTCCCCGTGCCCCCGTCCGCCGCCAGCTGCTTTCAGCAGGATGGCGTGTCAGCGGCCGGCCCGGTCGACGACTCTGCCCCGAGCCCATCGAATCCGCCTGATCCGTCTTCACTGACAGACAAGGCCAATCCGGTGAGTTCAAACCCAAACGGCGCCAACAACGCGCTCTTCGATCGACACTGAGACAACGCATGGATATCAAACGTACCGTCCTTTGGGTCATCTTTTTCATGTCGGCTGTCATGCTGTTCGACAACTGGCAACGTGACCATGGGCGTCAGTCGATGTTCTTCCCGAGCGCCGTCCCGACCAAGACGGCCGGCACGGCAGCACCGGGAACCACGACTCCGGGCACGCAAGCCTCCGATCTGCCCGCCACGACTGGCGCTCCGGGTTCGCCCGCAGCTCCCGGCGCCGCAGCGGTTCCTGGTGCAAACGCACCAGCCGCCAGCGCTGCACAACTGGTGAAGTTCACGACGGACGTGTATTCCGGCGACATCGACACACGTGGCGGCACGCTCTCGAAGCTTTCGCTCGTGAAGGAAGGCGACGGCAAGCAGCCCGACCTGTACATCACCCTGTTCGATCACACCGCCACGCACACGTACCTCGCGCGCACGGGCCTGCTCGGCGGCGATTTCCCGAACCATAACGACGTCTTCACGCTGGTTCCCGGCGGACAGACGTCCATGGGCGACGGCAACACGTTGTCGCTTGCGTTCGAGTCGCCGGTCAAGGGTGGCGTGAAGGTCATCAAGACCTACACGTTCACCCGCGGCAGCTATGTGATCAACGTCGATACGAAAGTGCAGAACGTCGGCACCGCGCCGGTCACGCCGCGCCTCTATATGGAACTCGTGCGTGACAGCTCGCCGGTGGAAACGCCGCGCTTCTCGCATACGTTTATCGGGCCGGCTGTTTATTCGGATCAGCATCATTTCCAGAAGATCGATTTCAGCGATATCGACAAGGGCAAGGCAACGTTTACGCCCTCCGCCGATAACGGCTGGATCGCGATGGTGCAGCATTATTTCGCGTCGGCATGGATTCCGCAGCAGGGCGTGAAGCGCGACATCTATGTGCAGAAGATCGATCCGGCGTTGTATCGCGTGGGCGTGCAGCAGCCGCTGCAGACCATCGCGCCGGGACAGACCGTCGACGTGAAAGCGCGCCTATTCGCCGGCCCTGAAGAAGAGCGGATGCTGGAAGGCGTTGCACCGGGTCTTGAGCTGGTGAAAGACTACGGCATGGTGACGATCATCGCCAAGCCGCTGTTCTGGCTGCTCGAGAAGATCCATAGCTATGTGGGCAACTGGGGCTGGGCGATCATCCTGCTTACGCTGTTGATCAAGGCGGTGTTCTTCCCATTGTCGGCAGCGAGCTACAAGTCGATGGCGCGCATGAAAACCATCACGCCGCGCATGACGCAGATCCGCGAGCGTTACAAGGGCGATCCGCAGAAGATGAACGCGGAACTAATGGCGCTTTACAAGACCGAGAAGGTCAATCCTTTCGGCGGATGTTTGCCGGTCGTGGTGCAGATTCCGGTGTTCATCTCTCTGTATTGGGTGCTGCTGTCGTCGGTGGAAATGCGCGGCGCGCCGTGGATCGGCTGGATTCACGATTTGTCGCAAGCCGATCCATTCTTCATCTTGCCGGTGCTGATGGCTGTATCGATGTTCCTGCAAACGCGGTTGAATCCCACGCCGCCGGACCCGATTCAAGCCAAGATGATGATGTTCATGCCGCTGGCTTTCTCGGTCATGTTCTTCTTCTTCCCGTCAGGGCTGGTTTTGTACTATGTAGTGAACAACGTGCTTTCCATCGCCCAGCAGTACTACATCACGCGGATGATGGGGCAGAAGAAAGTGGCGAAGGCTTAAGGTCTTGCTGAATGGTTTGAAAGAAAACGCCCGGCTTGCCGGGCGTTTTCCTTTGGGAAATTGCTAAAGGCGTTTTACCGCTTGCTCCCCGCTCCATAAAACTGGTCAATGAGCTCTTCGAGCAAATACCGGTGATGCGGAGACAGCGCTTCGATCTTCGATGCAAGCTCCAGCGTTTCCTCGGACGCCGGATATTTTTCATCGTGGGCAATGGGCTTTGGCGCGCTTTGTGGAGTACCACTTGGCGGCGGACCGTAATGCAACCAGTGTTGCTCGACCTTGAACCACGCTGCAAGCGTGGCCAGTTTGTCGGCGGTGGGAATTGAACGCGCTGTCAGCCATTTGTGTGTTGTCTGAGCTGAAACAGGTTCGCCGTGGTATCGCAAATTGAAATGCAAGGCGAGATCAGTTGCGCCGCGCATCTTCTCGGGCGCGCGTGTCATCGAAAATTTGAGCCGATCCGAAAAATCGGCTTTCTCTTGGGGTGTTGGCATAGGTCGCGATTGTGCGAGGCAAACGCACTTGCAAAGTCAACCACCTGCGCTAGATATGGCGCAAGTTCCGCATTTTTATCGAGTTCGGGAAAAACAATCACAATTTCAGCGCTGATTACCCAAACGGTGCAAACCCCTTAGCCGTGACATTTGCGTACACCGAAACGATGCACATCCCCGACTCACCCTCCAATCCATCATAGCCCACATAAGATAGATTAAGAATTGTCTTAGCGGGGTTGCTTAGCAAAGCGAAACCAAGTCGCCGCGCTACAATGCCGCGACTCATTACTTGCCTCATTGACTGCCGTTTAGTTCGAGAAAACCATGTCCAACAATGACTCCGATCCGATCGTTGCGATCGCCACCGCGCCGGGTCGTGGCGGTATCGGCGTGGTGCGGCTGTCGTTCGGGCGCTCGGGCGAAGCGGCCGCAAAACACGCCATGCTTGCGCTGTGCGGCCAGCTGCTCGACACGCGTCACGCGACCTATGCGCCGTTCACCGATGCACACGGCGAAGCAATCGATCGCGGCATTGCGATGTACTTTCCCGCGCCCCATTCCTATACCGGCGAACATGTGCTCGAGCTGCAGGGACATGGTGGTCCGATCGTGCTGCAACTGCTGCTGCAGCGGGCTATCGATACCGGCCGCGATTTCGGTTTGCGGCTCGCCGAACCCGGCGAGTTCACGCGGCGCGCGTTCCTCAACGACAAACTCGATCTTGCCCAGGCTGAGGCCGTCGCTGACCTGATCGAAGCAAGCACGGAGGCTGCGGCGCGATCGGCGGGCCGTTCACTCGATGGCGCGTTTTCCCGCCAGATCCATGCGCTCGTGGAAGACGTCATCACCTTGCGGATGCTGGTCGAGGCGACGCTCGATTTCCCCGAAGAGGAGATCGACTTCCTCGAAGCTGCGGATGCTCGCGGCAAGCTTGCACGCATCCGCGCGCTGCTCGACAAGGTGCTCACCGATGCACGCCAGGGCGCGCTCTTGCGCGAGGGGTTGTCGGTGGTGCTTGCGGGGCAGCCGAACGTGGGCAAGTCGTCGCTTTTGAATGCGCTGGCGGGTGCGGAGCTGGCTATCGTTACGCCGATTGCCGGCACTACACGCGACAAGGTCACGCAGACCATTCAGATAGAAGGCATTCCGATTCATGTCATCGATACCGCCGGCCTGCGCGAGACGCAGGACGAAGTTGAGCGCATTGGTATTGAAAGGACGTGGGGCGAAATTGGCCGCGCGGATGTGGTCCTGCATCTGCTCGATGCACGCGAAAAGCTGAGTGCTGACGATACCGCCATATCAGCGCGCTTTCCTGCGGGCGTGCCGGTCGTGCGCGTGTTGAACAAGGCGGATCTGGTGGGCGTGGCGGCATCGGCGTCAATTGCCGGCGATGAAGTGCGCGAGGTGCGTTTATCGGCGAAGACGGGCGATGGGATCGCACTGCTTCGCGACGAACTGCTGAAGATCGCCGGATGGCAGGCAGGAGCGGAAAGTATCTATTTGGCGCGCGAGCGGCATTTGATCGCGCTGCGCGCTGCTCGCGAGCATCTGGCGACTGCGGCGGATCACGCTGATCAGAACTCGCAGGCGCTGGATTTGTTCGCCGAGGAGCTGAGGCTCGCGCAGGATCAGTTGAATTCGATTACTGGCGAGTTCAGCTCGGACGATCTGCTTGGCGTGATCTTCAGCCGGTTTTGTATTGGGAAGTAGCGTTCGCTAGTGTTCGACCTGGAACACTCACCCCGCCTTCTTCCACGCCGCCGCAAACACCCCCGCGCCCATGAGCAACGCGCCGCCCGTCCGGTTCACCCCGCGCTGCACGCTCGGCCGCCTGATCGCCCGCCGCGCCACCGATGCCAGCATTGCGTAACCAAACGCATTCGCCGCCGCCAGGCCAACGAACGTCGCCTCCATGATTGCAATCTGCGAAACGCTGGCCACGTGTGGATCGATGAATTGCGGCAGGAACGCCACGAAGAAAATGATGCTTTTCGGGTTCAGCACCGTCACTGCATAGGCGTGGGCAATGATCCTTCCCGTGCGCAACTCGGTCGGCGAGCGGACCGCGTCGGTATCGATCACGGGCGCGCGCCAGAGCTTGATGCCCAGATAGACGAGATAAGCGGCGCCGATCCATTTGACCACCATGAACATTTCCGCCGATGCCGCCAGCAGCACGCCGAGCCCGAGCATGGATGCGGTCATCGATGTAAGGTCGCCCATCGCGACCCCGGCGGTGGTTGCAAAGGCATATTTCCGGCCGTGTCCCAGCGCATAAGACACCACGAGCAGCACGGTCGGTCCGGGTATCGCGACGAGGATCGCCGATGCAATTGCAAACGGCAGCCATTGGGCAAGTGTCATGTCAGCTCCTGAAAAGAAGCATCGATTAATCCACGGCAGAACCGTCCTGACAACCCTTTGTATAAAAAACATGCGCGGAGGCTTCGTCCGGCATCCTCGTGCACGTCCGAACTGACCGACATGAACGCCAAGTACATGAAAACAAAATCATTTCATCTGACAAAACCCTTGCTGTCCACCCGCAACGGCATCGGCACACAAAATGCTTAAACAGAGATGGACTCTGACCAGCGATCAAGTCCGGTAATGCGAAGTGTCTCCTCCCTCATTCGTGAGGTTTAATGCCCGGTTTCATCAACCGGGCATTTTTTATGGTTACGCGGATTGCGTTGCACCATTTAATACCGCTCATTTAAATACGTGGGGCCAGTGAAGATGCGGCAAATGGTCGTGTTGCAAATGCACACAAGTCATGCTTGCTCTTTCGAATTTCTTGTCTAGGATGAATGCTGCATATTAATAACTAGCCGCTGAATACATAGCTACGTCCCGAGAGATAGTTGCATGGAGGCTATAAATGAGAAAGAGTGCTGTCGCTGGCGCCGCGCTGATCTGTGTGTCCGCCCTGATGGGTTCGGTCCAGGCTCAGGACAAGGTAGTCCAACCGCAACAAACATTCAGTTTCTTGCCTAATTCGTACGGATGTTTATCGAAGGATAAATTCGATTCCGCCGATCAGCATGCCCAAGCCGGCGAGCAACAGAAAATGCAGGAATTCTTCTCCGGGTTTCAATGTCTGGCGACACCGGAAGAAGGAAATTTCCGCGTAGTGCGCGTAATTGGTCATGACGTCGAATTCGTCAATGCCTCGAATAGCGATACTCAAGGCATGTGGACCGCAGATCGATTTATCAAGCAATAAACTCAAAGCCATAAATCAATCGGCGACGCCTGTCGCCGATTTGCATTTCCCCCGCATCGCCAGTCCGGCGTCGTGCTCCCGCACGTCTTTCACGCTAATTTCCGCAACGAGCGAACGCGTTCGGTATCATCACGCGTCGGCGCACGCGAGCATTGGCTGCGTTTTCGCTGAATCCCGTTTCGAATCCCTTTTTCGGCCTCTCACCCGAGGCTTTCCGGTGTTGTATGGCCCTCAAATCCACAATCTATAAAGCTGAATTGCAGATCGCCGACATGGATCGGCACTACTACGGCGACCACGCGCTGACCATCGCACGGCATCCGTCTGAAACCGACGACCGTATGATGGTGCGCGTCGCCGCCTTCGCATTATTCGCGAGCGAGCGGCTCGAATTCACCAAAGGCCTGTCGGACACCGACGAACCCGACCTCTGGCAAAAGGATCTCACGGGGCAAATCGAAACGTGGATCGAGGTGGGTCAGCCGGAAGAGCGGCGCATCGCGAAGGCGAGCGGGCGCGCGGATCGGGTCATCGTGATTGCGTATGGCGGCCGGACATCGGAAATCTGGTGGCAGGGCGTGAAGTCGAAGGTCGAGCGGATGCAGAACGTGACCGTCTGGTCGCTCACCGATGGCGTCGCGGCGTCCCTCGGCGCACTGGCCGAACGGACGATGCGGCTGCAATGCACGATTCAGGATGGCGAGGTGTCGCTTGGGAGCGCGAGCGTGGATCCGGTTGCCATCGACTGGACGGTGTTCAAGGGCGCGCCGCGCTGACGCGGCGAACCGCTCAAGCCTCCGGCTCGGGCGGTCCCTTCAATTCGATCAGGTTGCCCTCCGGATCGAAAAAATACAGCGACGGGCCAAAACCTTCAGCACCGTATCGGCGGGCTTCTTCGCCCAGACGCACGCCGTTCTCCGTGAGATGCGCCCGAAGTGCGGCGGCATCGAACGGTTCGACGCGCAAGCACACGTGATCCACGTTGTTCCCCGTGCCCGGCGTGCCGCTTTCCGGCCGGTCGATCTTGGCGCCCACAGCCAGCAAATCGATCAGCGAACGCCCGGCGCGCATCTGAATCAAGCCGAGTTCGCGCTGTTCCTTCTCGACCGGGCAGCCGAGCACGGTGGCGTAGAACTGGACCATGGCGTCGAGGTCTGCGCATCGAATCACGACGTGATCGATCTCGCGGATAGGGATCTGCATTGAATGTCTCCGGTTTTATCCGAAAATTCTAGCCTGCCGCGAAACGTGCAGACGAAAAAAAGCCCACTCGTTGCGGAGCGGGCTGAATCCATATCAGGAGGAGACATGGAGGAGACAGTTCCGATATTACACAGTGGGTTCGTACGTTGCAACACTTATCGTAGTAAAAACCCCTATGGTGCCAAAGTGTCGCATCTGTGCGTCATTCGCCATTCCGTCGCGATCACGTCGACGTCCGCCGCGAATGACAGCGCAAGAACCGGCGCGACCCGTAAAACGCCCGTCGTTACAGTAATCACGTACCCTTCGTCTAGTGAGGAATGTGATGAAAATCAATCAGGAAACCGCCGCGTTCGCCGATGCCGAATCCCGCTGGAACGCCATGTCCAGCCGGGATGCCAGCGCCGACGGTGCATTTTTCTACGCCGTGCGCACGACCGGCGTGTTCTGCCGGCCGTCGTGCGCGTCGCGGCCGCCGCGCCGTGAGAACGTCGAGTTTTTCGAGAACGTCCAGCAAGCTGAGGCAGCCGGTTATCGGGCGTGCAAACGGTGTCGGCCGGGCGGTTTGTCGCGGGAACTGGCGATCGTGGAGCGCGCGTGCAAAGTGCTCGATGCCGATCCGCAGGAACGCCTCACGCTCGCGCAATTGAGCGATGCCGTGCATGTCAGCCCTTTTCACCTGCAACGGTTGTTTTCGCGTGTGGTCGGCGTGTCGCCCCGGCAATATCAGGCGGCTCGGCGCGCGGACGCGTTGCGCGGCGCCCTGCAACGCGGCGACGACGTGACCCGCGCCACCCAGGACGCAGGTTTCGGATCGACATCGCGCATGTACGACGCTGCGCCCGCCGAGCTGGGGATGACGCCATCGGTTTATCGGCGAAAAGGCGCGGGGCTTGTCGTGAATTTCGCGACCGCGCAATCGGCGCTCGGCACGGTGCTGGTGGCGGCGACTGAAAAAGGCATCTGCAAAATAGCTTTCGGCGATGACCCCGCAGCACTCGAAGCGGATCTGGCGCTGGAATTATCCGAGGCAGAACGGATTGAGGATCAGGCGAGGCTCGCGCCGTTCATCGCGCAAATCGATGCCTATTTACGGGGCACGCGGGAGCACTTCGACCTGCCGCTCGATATCAGCGCGACCGCGTTCCAGCAACGTGTATGGGATGCGCTGCAGCGGATTCCATACGGTCAGACGCGCAGTTATAGCGATATCGCCGAGGCTGTCGGCTCGCCGCGTGCAGTGAGGGCGGTGGCGAGCGCGTGCGCGTCGAATCCGGTGGCGCTTGCGATCCCGTGTCATCGCGTGGTGCATAAGGGCGGGGCGCTTGCGGGGTATCGATGGGGAACGGCGCGCAAGGTGGCGTTGTTGTCGGCGGAGAAGGAGCGCCGGGACGAAGCCGCGCGCGAAACGGCGGAGACGTCCTGATTGAAAACCGCGTCGGATAGTTCAGCAATCAAACCTGTTCGTCTGCAGCTTCCCTTCGTCGAGCCCTATGACTGGCCGCGCGTCCTGCGTTTTTTTGCGGGACGCGCGACGCTGGGCGTCGAAACGGTTGAAGACGGCGCGTACAAACGCGCAATCGAATGGCTGCGCGAGCCGGGCACGCTCAGCGTCACGCGGCATGCAACGAAGCCGTGTCTTGTTGCCACAGTTGATGGCGCGGCGAGCCGCCACGCGAAACCGATCGGCGAGCATTTGACGCGGATGTTCGACCTTCGCGCCGATGCAACCGCCATCGCCGCGCATCTTGCCCGCGATCCGTGGTTTGCGCCGCTCACGCAAGCCGTGCCCGGTCTGCGCGTGCCAGGCGCGTGGTCCGGTTTCGAGCTGGTCGTGCGCGCGATCGTCGGACAGCAGGTCAGCGTCAAGGCGGCATCGACGATCATTGGCCGGCTCGTCCAGCGCGCCGGTACGCCCGTTCCCGATCACGCTCATGCCGATACCGCCTGGCGTTTTCCCACGCCCGCCGCACTCGCCCAGGTCGATCTCGACAAGATCGGCATGCCCGGCAAACGCGTGGCCGCGCTGCAGGGTTTCGCGCGCGAGGTCGCGACGGGCGCACTGCCGCTCGACGACCCTCGCGCGGATCGGGGTGAACTCCGGGCGGCGTTGCTGGCCATGCCGGGTATCGGCCCGTGGACGGTGGAGTACGTCGCGATGCGTGCCCTGCGCGATCCGGACGCGTGGCCCGGCACCGACCTGATCCTGATGCAGGCGCTCGCGGCGCGTGATCCATCGATGGCTAAAGCTGCCGCTCTTCGCGCCCGGGCTGAGAACTGGCGGCCGTATCGTGCGTACGCCGCACTGCACGTGTGGAACGAGATCGCCGACCGGACGGGATCGGCCAAGGGTGGCTGACCTAACGTCCTCGATCAGCCGATAACCCCGCCCAAGATCAGACATTAATTCCACGCTGGCGCAGCCAAACTGCAAACGCGGCGTCGGTCCGGGAAAAGTCATGCTGCGAGGGTAATGCCCGAAACCACTCCAAATTCGCGCAAACCCTTATCCGGCAAGGCTTCAAGCACGGCTTACACTGAGATGTTAAAGTGCCCGCTACCCAAAAATCCGATTTGGCGCATGCTGTTTCGCGCCGAGCGCAAACGTCGCAGCAATGGCAAATACGAATTCCTCATCCTCCTCCCGCAGTGCATTCCTGGAGCGCCTCGCAGCGCTGACCGCCGGTGAGCCCGGCGCCGCCTTGCGCCGGGGACTGCGCGGCATCGAGAAGGAGAGTCTGCGCGTCACGCGCAACGGCGCGCTTGCCACCACGCCGCATCCGCGGGCGTTCGGCTCCGCGCTCACGCATCCGCTCATCACGACCGATTACTCCGAGGCGTTGATCGAGCTGATCACGCCGGCCGATAACGACGTGGCGATCACGCTGGACAAACTGGACGAGCTGCATCGTTTCGCTTACGCGCATCTCGGCGACGAACTCCTGTGGAACGACTCCATGCCCGGCCAGCTTCCGGCCGACCAGGATATTCCGATCGGCAACTACGGAACGTCGAATATCGGCATGCTGAAGCATGTTTATCGGCGCGGGTTGTCGCTTCGATACGGCCGTACGATGCAATGTATTGCCGGGATCCACTACAACTATTCGCTGCACGAAGACGTGTGGCGAGCGTGGGCCGCACTCGACGGCCGCAGCACCACGCACATGGTCGACTTCCAGTCCGAGCGCTATTTCGCGCTGATCCGCAACTTCCGGCGCACGAGCTGGCTGCTCATGTACCTGTTCGGCGCGTCGCCGGCGCTGAACCGCCAGTTCCTGCGTGACCGCCCGAATACGCTCGACACGTTGGATGCAACCACGCTATATCTGCCCTACGCAACCAGCCTGCGCATGAGCGATCTCGGTTACACCAACAACCCGGCGCAAGCCGCGCTGCTGCCTAGCTACGATACGCTCGACGGTTATCTCGATGTGCTCGCCAAGGCGGTCAGCGAGCCTCATCCGCCGTATGAAGCCATCGGCACGCAGCGCGACGGCGAATGGATTCAGATCAACACGAACGTACTGCAGATCGAGAACGAGTTCTACTCGACCATCCGGCCGAAGCGCGTCACGCAGCCGGGAGAACGGCCGTTGCATGCGTTGTCGTCGCGCGGCGTGCAGTACATCGAAGTGCGTTGCCTCGATATCGATCCGTTCGAGCCGACCGGGATCTCGCTGCAGACATCGCGTTTCATGGACGCGTATTTGTTGTATTGCGCGCTTGAAGACAGTCCGCTGTTGCCGCGCCCCGCCAATGAAGAAGCCAACGAAAACTTCGCGCGCATCACGAAGGAAGGCCGTAAGCCGGGCCTGACGCTGGCTCGCGATGGCCGGGAAGTGCCCATGCAAGGCTGGGCCGGCGAGTTGCTGGACGCAATCGAGCCGGTCGCGCGGGCGCTCGACAAACTGCACGGTATCAATGAGCACATCCTCGCGCTCGATGCCCAGCGGGCACGGCTGGCGGATGTATCGCTGACACCGTCCGCGCAGGTGCTGTCGATCATGCGCGAGCGCGGCCAAAGCTTCGATGCTTTCGCGCTCGAACTGAGCGAAAAGCACGCCGATCATTTCCGCAGCCGGCCGCTCGAGCCGGAAGTCGAGCGCGAGCTAGAAGCGCTCGCGGCCAAGTCGCTGGAGGATCAGGCAAGAATCGAACGCGATGAAATTGGTTCGTTCGATGCATTCGTCGGCGCGTATCGGGCTTATACGCTAAACCGCATCAGCGTCTAGTCCAGACCGTTCAAGCAGCTTTTCCCGCGCCGCGAGTCTTCACCAGCGGCAACCCTTACTGGTTTTGCAACAGGACGCAACGCGCGGAAACGCTCGTGCTTGCATCGGGTCTGAAATTAGCGACGAATCAGATTTGGCAGTTCCGCGCTCCTGCTTCTACGAGCGTGACCGACCGGCTGAACGCTAATAAAGGAGCGGGGAACATGAAAACAAACTTGATGAAAACGACGGGTATGGCTGGTGCCGCGGTGGCATTCGCGCTGCTCGGAGGGTGTTCGACGAACGGCCAGATTGCCGGCGAAACCATGGAACAGGCCACGGCGCCGCTCACTTGCACGAACAAGGCCGAATGCGACGCGTGGTGGGGCCGCGCGCAAGTCTGGGTGACCAACCATTCGGAATACAAGCTGCAGACGGTCACCGATTCGATCATCCAGACAACAGGTCCGTCGGGCGGAAAACGCGCTCTCGCCTACCAGATCACCAAGACGCCCAGCAACGAGGGCACAGCGACCATCGGCTTTGCAGCGCATTGCGACAACATGCTCGGCTGCGAACCGAACCCCTGGAAGGCCGGCGCGGACTTCAAGCAGTTTGTGCGTGGCGGTCCATCGCAAATGGGTACGCGGTCCGGCGCCACGGCATCCGGCAATGCATTGCCCCCGGTCTCACCGGCGCCACCTACCAAGCCGATACCGCCCGCGATGCCCGTGCAAGCAATGCCCCCGACGCTCGACAATCAACCGGGTCAGTCGGGCCAGAGCCAGACGCCTGAATAACCTGAAGCAACTCCAGAGAAACAGGGCCGCATTCGAACGAGGAACGCGGCTTTTTCACATTTGACTTGCCCAA
>NZ_CAXTGZ010000001.1:0-40982 GCF_964243625.1 uncultured Caballeronia sp. | reverse complement strand
GCTCGGCGACAGGCGCAAGGAACGCCGGCGCCCACGGAATGTTCGCGGTCGGCGTCGAGAACCCGACGCTGACGCTGAGCAAATCCAGACCACCACGCTTGAAATTGCGGGCCAGTTCGATGGACTCTGCAAGCGTCTTTTCATCACGTCCGTCGTATTCGATCACGCCGAAACGCGCCGTCAGCGGCAGATGCTCGGGCCACACTTCGCGCACCGCGGCAAGCGTTTCCAGCAGGAAGCGGCTGCGGTTTTCAAGGCTGCCGCCGTAAGTGTCATCGCGCTGGTTCGAATGCGTCGAGAAGAAACTCTGGCCCAGATAGCCGTGCGCGAAGTGCAGTTCCAGCCACTCAAAGCCTGCATCACGAGCGCGCTTTGCAGCGGCCACGAAATCCTGGCGCACGCGCGCAATATCGTCGAGCGTCATGGCTGTCGGCACCTTGGACAAGCCGCCGCCAAACGCAACCGCCGACGGCGCGATGGTCGCCCAGCCGCGTGGATCGCTTTCCGCGATATGGTCGTCGCCTTCCCACGGACGGTTGGCGCTCGCCTTGCGGCCCGCGTGACCGATCTGGATGCCGGGCACGGCGCCTGCCGCCTTAATGGACGCCACCACCGGCACGAAAGCTTGCGCCTGTTCGTCGTTCCAAAGTCCCGTGCAGCCCGGCGTAATGCGGCCTTCCGGCGACACCGCCGTCGCTTCCACGATCACGAGCCCGGCGCCCCCACGCGCAAGCGCAGCCAGATGCACGCGATGCCAGTCGTTGATCAGCCCGTCGTCGGCCATGTACTGGCACATTGGCGGAACGGCGATTCGGTTGCGAAGGGAAACGTCTTTCAGCTTGAACGGCTCAAACAATGTCGGCATCTGCGAGGCTCCAAAAAATGCGCTGTTTCGATAGTTCGATAAAAATCGAATAACCGGAGTATCGCAGAATCCTTTACCATTTGCTTTATGCGCAACTATAACCATCCCGCCCCCAAGGACTTCGCCCTCGAGCGGATTTTCAATGCTCTCAGTGACCCGGTGCGTCTGGACATCGTGCGGCATCTGGCGCGCGTCACCGAGGCCACGTGCGGCGAACTGGACGGCGGCCGCCCGAAGTCGAGCATGTCGCATCACTTCAGGATCTTGCGCGACGCGGGTCTCGTGCAGACGCGCGTGGCTGGCACGGTTCACCAGAATACGTTGCGGCTCGATGAACTGGAAAGCCGGTTCCCTGGCCTCATGAAGGCCATCCTGGAACACCTGCTGGTGGAGGAAATGGTCTAAGGGCGTTGCGCAGGTTCAGACCATGCTGCGCAAGGGAGCGCAGTATCGGAAAATATGATCAGTCATCCTTACCACGCTGAAATGCCTTTACGATTTCGGCCTTGTGCTCGTGGTAGAACGCCATGTTCGCGGCGCTGGGGATCTTGGCTTTATCGACGTATTTCGCCTGCTTTGGATCGGCGAGCATTTCGTCTGTCATCTGCACGCGCATCAGGACGATCGCGCCGACAGCGGCCTGACGCGGCGTCAGGCCGTGTCTCTCGAGCGCGGCCTTGCTCGCGGGCGTCTTTGCAATCGACGCGCTCATTGCATCGATCGACGACAGCATTGCCGCGGCCTTTTTCGGATCATTTTCTTCGGCCCGCGCGCCGCCTTCAGCGGCGGCTGCTTCGAAGCGCTTGAGGAAGTCGTCAGTGAGCGTGAAGTTTTGAACCTCTTTCTGATCCGCGGGCGTGAGTGCGCGGGCGGGAAGGGAGGTTGCGAGCGCCACTGCAGGGAACACAATGACGCTCGCAAGCTTCAACCACCGTTTGATACGGCTTTTCATCACAACGCTCCTCTCAGGCATGCCGGCATGGCCGTCTCCGGCAATTCAGTTGATCTTCAGTTGACCTTCAATTGACCACCGCGGCCCAGTCCACCTTGAACGTCCTGCGCCTTGTAGCTGCGCAGGGCGACGACCATCTTGTTGTAGGCATCGATAAACGCCGCCACCGTCGCCTTGCCTTCCGGCGTCTTCGAAAAGCCGCCCAGACCGCCCGCAGCGCCGCCCAGTCCCGACAACGCCGCGCCATAGTTGGTCGCCGTCGCGTTACCTTCGGCGGCCGAAATCTGGACCGCCGAGCGTACGTCGAACAGCGTCAGGGTCACGACGGACGCGCGGCTCTGCATGCCGCCGGCCAGCCTGGCAATCGCAGCGTTCCCGACCAGGCCACCGAGCACGCCGGTGACGCCGCCAATGGCCGAGTCGTTGATGACGATCTGCGGTTCCATGTAGTAGTCCGCTGCAACGCGCTGTCCTTTCTGCTGTTTCGACCCGGCCCGATATTCCCCCGAGTTGCGCTGCAGCGACGTGATGCGCGAAATGCGCGCATCGGATTTCTGGTTGCCGATGGACGTGATCACAAAGCAGTTCGACTGCTGTACCGCGAGCCGCAGCAACGGGTCGATCGACGTCACTTGCGTGGCGCTGCCGAACGCGCCGAACCAGTCGGCGTTGCGGCCGTCATCGACCGCGATCGTGCCGAGGGGCGCAGTGCAACGTTCGAGCGTTTCATCGGCGCCGGCGCTCGTCGCGCCACCCGCTGCGCCCGAGACACCCGCGCTCTGACCGCCCGTGGATACCATGCCGCCGCAAGCGCTTAGCGATACCGTCAGGAGGACCGCAAGTACTTTCTTCACGCCGGGAAATTCTGAACTGAGAGTCATTTTATTAGCTGCGTTGTGAGTGATCGGCATGCGACTCGCCCGGCTTCGCGAGAAGCCGCAACCAGCCGTCTAAAAAGGAATGCTTAGTATCCGTACCAGCTACGCTGCTGCCAGCGACCGTAGTACGGATAGCCCGAAGACCAATAGCCGTAATAGACTGCTCGCCATTCGGTTTGCCATTTGTAGTAGGTCTCCTCTGACTTCTTTGCAGCTCTCGCTTGCTCAAGAAGTTTGCGCGACTCAGCATCGCCTCGCCCCGATGCAATCAGCAGCCATTTCTCGGCCTCGCGGGGATCTGATCCCATCTCTTCGAGGGCGAACAAATAGAAATTTCCCAGCGCTTTTTGCGCTTCGAGATCGCCGCTTTCAGCGGCCTTTCGCATCCACACGAGCGCTTGATAACTATCCTGACGCACACCGTCGCCGCGGAAATACCGAAGCCCCAGGTCGTAGGCCGCGCGAGGCTCTTTTTGCGCCGCCGACTCAAGCGCGGTGATGCGGCCATCGGTGTCCGCGTCATTGCCGTTTCCTGATGCCTCGAACGACACCTGACTTTTTGAGCGGTTGCTGCAACCCTGGTCGTCGCAAATCCGGACTTGATTGCTGTGTGACGGATTTTGGGCGCAGGCTGCCAGCGCCAGGGCGGCGCACAGCGCCAGCCAGCGAGACTTCATCTTGATCCCCGATGCGCTTTGTTTATTGAAACACTTTAGCCTGACGAATAAAGCCTGACGAATAAGGCGAGAAAATGGTAACAGCGAGGCGGCGATCCAATTTGCCTCACAGTCTCCAAAACCTGCCTGAGCGTCTCAAAAGCGGCGAATCAATCAAGCTTTCCGAGTACCTCTTTTAAAGAGCCAGCGTATTGGGCTGTATCGGTGGGACTAGAAGCTGATTTCTCAAACGAAGATCCCCGGTCGCGCGCCTCACGGGGCGAATAGCCGAATGCCTGGCGAAATGTCCGGCTGAAGTGCGATTCACTTTTAAAGCCGTATCCGAAAGCAAGGGTGGAAATCCGATAACCCGCACCAGCCGGGCTTTCGAGTATCTGGCGGATTTTGTCGAGCCGACGTTGTTGAATGTACGAAACAACGCCCGATTCACGACTAAACAACCGATAAAGCTGTGCGCGGGAAATGCCGACATCGCGGCAAATCAATGAGGGTGTGAGATCGGCCGATTTTAGGTTTGCATCGATAAACCGGCGCACCCGGTTAAAGACAGTTTGATTGATCTCGTTTTCCGCGTCGGCCAATGTTGCGATACATGGCGCAAGGGCGGCCGAAACCATGGCGAGCGTCGCTTGTTCCACATAAGGCATTTCCGCTGGCGCCAGGTTGGGCAACTGCCTGCGCAGCGCATGCATGTGATCGCCGAGCAGCGTGCTGAGCGCGCCTTCCAGTACGGTTCCGTGCAGGTTCGCCGACTTGATGCGCGGATCAAGAAGATCGCGTGCGATCGTCAATATGATCGTGTCGCCGGCAATGATCTCCGAATCGAGTTCCCGCGCGAGATCGAGGATATAAATCTTCGACGGCTCTGCATTGATCGTCGCCCGGGCGGCATATCCCGACAATGAATGTGTAATGCCGAGACAAAGGTAGAAGTGATCCAGTCCATCCCGTCGAATCATTTGCGATGGACGTTTGACGCTATACGCAACCGGATCATCCTCACCTGCCCACGTGCCGCATCCCATTAACAGCGAACCGACGTAACCGGTCGACAAATTGTAGTTAAAACGCTGGGAAGCCGGTTTTTCGATGCCTACGTCGAATATCGCATTGACTTCGTCCCGCCATACGTCGAACCGCTGGTCCTCGGAATAGGCGTCTGTCGAGAAATGGAAAAGATAAGGATTCAAATTTGAACTCCGAAGTCATGCCTGCACGAAGGGAAGTGATGAATACCATGTGAACGAATCTGAATAAGCCATTACGAGACGCATTATCCGTTTCTTACAGCGTTTGTGCAGACCGCGCAGCTTTCGTTGAGCGCGGAACGTTGGCGAAATCAAAAGCAGACAAGGGTAAACTCCCTCTATCCGGCGTGTTTTTGTGCTCATCTAATAAAAATGAATGTTGTTGACGACGTACATTTAGTCCCGGGCGATGCGCTGTCGCCCGTCGTTACCGCCATAGCACTTGCGTTACACCGCACCCCATTCAAACGAAGGAGCAAGACGATGGCCAAGGAAATCCTGGTGGCATTTGGTATTGACGTGGACGCTGTTGCCGGATGGCTCGGTTCATACAGCGGCGAGGATTCACCCGACGATATTTCCCGGGGCCTGTTCGCGGGCGAAGTCGGATCGATGCGCCTGCTCAAGCTCTTCGAGCGCGAAAAGATCAGGACAACGTGGTTCATTCCAGGTCATTCCATCGAAACATTCCCGGAGCAGATGAAAGCCGTCGCGGACGCCGGACACGAGATCGGCATTCACGGCTACAGCCACGAGAACCCGATCGCGATGACACCGGAACAGGAAGAGGCCGTGCTCGATCGCAGCATTGAACTGGTGACGCAGTTGTCCGGCCGTCGCCCGACCGGATACGTGGCGCCGTGGTGGGAGTTCAGCCCGGTATCGAACGAGTTGCTGGTCAAGAAGGGCATCAAGTACGACCACAGCCTGATGCACAACGACTTCCACCCGTACTACGTGCGCGTGGGCGATACGTGGACCAAGATCGACTACAGCAAGCATCCGAGCGCGTGGATGAAGCCGCTCGTACGCGGTCAGGAAACCGATCTGGTCGAGATTCCGGCGAACTGGTATCTCGATGACCTGCCGCCAATGATGTTCATCAAGAAGTCGCCCAACAGCCACGGCTTCGTGAACCCGCGTGACATCGAGCAGATGTGGCGTGATCAGTTCGACTGGGTGTATCGCGAGCATGACGACTATGCCGTGTTCCCGATCACCATTCACCCCGACGTTTCCGGCCGCCCGCAAGTGCTCCTGATGCTCGAGCGGCTGATCGAATACTTCCGTGGTCACGAAGGGGTGCGGTTCTGCACCTGCGACGAAATCGCCGACGACTTCCTGGCCCGCTTCCCGCGCGGCAAATAATCCGCTGCACCCACTCTTCGAAGAGAGCCATGATGAAAGAAAATCCGCTCGCTGCGTCCGGATTCAAGCTGGAAAAGATCCTGCCGGTCGATGTCAAACGCGCCACCATCGTCGCGTTTTTCGCCTGGGTGTTCGCTGTCTACGACTTCATCTTGTTTGGCACGCTGTTGCCGGAGATCGGCAAGCACTATGGCTGGGATGCCGCGATGCAAGCTGAGATCGCGACGCTGGTTGCCATCGGCACGGCAGTGATCGCGTTTGCGATCGGACCGGTGCTCGACCGTGCCGGGCGTAAGGCGGGACTGCTCTGGACGGTGGCGGGCGCGGCCCTGTGTTCTGGCCTGACGGTTGTCGGCGGAGCGCTCGGACAATGGCCGCTCGTGCTGATCCGCTCGCTATCGGGCCTGGGCTACGCCGAGGAAACCGTGAACGCGACTTACCTCAACGAGCTGTATTCGGCCGCCAACGATCCGCGCCTGAACCGCAACAAGGGCTTTATTTATAGCCTCGTGCAAGGCGGCTGGCCGATCGGCGCACTGATTGCGTCGGGACTGACGGCCGTGCTGTTGCCGCGCATCGGCTGGCAGGGCTGCTTCATCTTCGCGACGTTTCCTGCCATCGTGATCTTCTTCATGACGCGCCGCCTCAAGGAGAGCCCGCAGTTCCTGCTGCACAAGCGCATCAAGACTTTGCGCGAATCAGGCGATGACCACGGCGCACGGGCGCTCGCCGGCGAACATAGCGTGGACTACGAGCAGCACAGCCGCGCCGGGCTGCGTGAAGCGTTTCGCGGTACGTCGCTGCGCGCGACGCTCGTGCTGGGCGGCGGGATCCTGCTGAACTGGTCCGCCATCCAGGTCTTCAGCGTGCTCGGCACCACCGTGCTCACGCGCGTGCACAACGTGTCGTTCGAGAACTCGCTCTTGATCCTCGTGCTGTCGAACGTGATCGGCTACTGCGGGTATCTGAGCCACGGCTGGATCGGCGACAAGATCGGCCGCCGCAATACGCTCGCAATCGGCTGGATGCTCGGCGGGCTCGCATTCGCCGGCATGCTGCTCGGGCCAAGCAGCACAGGCGTGGTGGTCGCGTTGTATAGCCTCGGGCTCTTCTTCCTGATCGGGCCGTATTCGGCGGCGCTGTTTTTTATCGGAGAAAGTTATCCGACGTCCATTCGCGGCACGGGCAGCTCGATCGTCCACGCCATGGGTCCAATCGGCGCGATTCTCGCGGGCGTCGGCGTCACCGCGATGCTCAACCACGGCGGCGACTGGATGCACGCTGCGATCTGGTTCGGCGCCGTGCCGTGCTTCCTGTCCGGCGTGCTGATCTTCTTTGCAAAACACGTCAATCCCGAGGAAGTCAAATGAGCGCGGAACAAGGGGTACAGAACAAAGGAGTGCGGCGGGTCGCGATCGTGACCGGTGCGGCAAGCGGGATTGGCCACGCGCTTGCCGTCGCTTACGCAAAGGCTGGCGTGGCAGTTGTCGGCGGTTATTTTCCCGGCGATCCGCACGATCCTTCGCAGACGGAACAAGCGGTGCGCGAGGCGGGCGGCGAGTGCGTGATGCAGCCGGTCAACGTGACGTCGGCTGACGAAGTCGAGGCCTTCGCCACGCTCGCCGTAGAGCGTTTCGGCAGGCTTGACTAGGCGGTCGCCAACGCGGGCTTGCTGCGCCAGGCGGCGCTCACCGAGATGAGCGACAACCAGTGGTTCGAGATGCTCGACGTCGACCTGAGCGGCGTGATGCGGACCTTCCGCGCGGCGGCGCGTCATATCGAGGATCATGGTTCGATGGTCGCGGTTTCATCCATTGCCGGGGGTGTGTACGGTTGGGAACAACATGCGCATTATTCTGCTGCGAAAGCAGGCGTGCCGGGTCTGTGCCGGGCGGTCGCAATGGAGCTGGCTCCGCGCGGTGTGCGCTGCAACGCCGTGATTCCCGGGCTGGTCGAAACGCCCCAATCGCTCGATGCCGTCAACTCGCTCGGTCCCGATGGCCTGCGCGAGGCGGCGCGCACGATTCCGTTAAAACGTGTCGGGCGGCCCTCCGAGATCGCGGCGCTGATCCGCTTCCTGACAAGCGATGACGCGTCCTATATCACGGGCCAGTCGATCATCGCCGACGGCGGCCTCACCGTGCGCTGGCCGGGCTAGGGAGAATTCGAATGACCACTTTGTTTTCACTCGATGGCCGCCGCGCGGTCGTCACGGGCGCGGCGAGCGGCATTGGCGCGGCGATTGCAAAGCTGTATGCATCGGCGGGGGCGCGTTTGCTGCTTGCCGATCGCGACGCGGCACGCCTTGCCATTCAGGCCGATCTATGTCGCGCGGCCGGTGCAACCGTGGAAACGGTGCAGGCCGACGTGGGCGTTGAAGCGGAGGCGAACCGCATTATCGATACATGTATTGAAGCGTTCGGCGGCATCGATATCCTCGTGAACAACGCCGGCATGCTCACCCAGGCGCGCTGCACGGACCTCACGACCGAGATGTGGGACGACATGATGCGCGTCGACTTGCGCAGCGTATTCTTGTGTACGCGGCGCGCGCTGCCGTTCATGACCGCGCAACGCTGGGGCCGCGTGATCAACATTGCGTCGCAGCTCGGCATCAAGGGCGGCGCGGAGCTGTGCCATTACTCGGCGGCGAAGGCGGGCGTGATCGGCTTTACGATATCGCTCGCGCTGGAAGTGGCGCCCGACAACGTGCTCGTCAACGCAATCGCGCCGGGACCGATCGAGACGCCGCTCGTGGATGGCATTAGCGAAGCGTGGAAAAAAGCCAAGTCCGCGGAATTGCCGTTGCGCCGTTTCGGTCTTGCTGATGAGGTTGCGCCGACGGCTTTGCTGCTGGCGTCCGATCCCGGCGGCAATATTTTCGCGGGCCAGACGCTTGGACCGAATTCCGGCGATGTCATGCCGTGATGCATCCCTGATCTTCAGGAGGAAAAAGCATGTGCGGCATGTGCGGACTGCTTGGCGGCGGTAACCATTGGTCGAACACGACCGCGCCGGCGGCAGGCGCGAACCCGCGGCGCCAGCGCCTTATCCAGGCCGCGCTCGCCAATCGCGTGCTGGTGCCGTTGCGGCTGAAACTCGATGACTTTCACGGGCAGTCGTTCCTGTTGTCGTCGCCCACGGGCGCGAGCGAACTGGTCAGTGATTTCTCGCAAGTGTGGCGAGTCGCCGAGCGCATGCTCGGGCAGCCGCTCGATCCACTGACGCTCTTCACCGACATCGGTAACGATAAGGCCGCCCCATGAGCCTCGCTTACGACATCCTGCCGCTCACGCTCGTGACGGGCTTTCTCGGCAGCGGAAAATCGACCTTGCTCGCCGATGTCCTGCAAGGCGACGCCGCGCGTGACACGGCGGTCCTCGTCAACGAGTTCGGCGATGTCGGCCTGGACCATCTGCTGATAGGTGAAGTCGATGCACGCACCGTCCTGCTCGATAACGGTTGCGTCTGCTGCTCCATTCGCGGCGAGTTGAAAGACGCGCTCGCCACGCTTTTTTCACAGCGCGCGCGTGGCGACGTGCCGCCGTTCTCTCGCGTGGTGCTGGAGACAACGGGACTGGCGACGCCTGCGCCGATCATCGCAACCTTGCTCGCCGATCCGGTGATCCGCAGCCACTATGCGCTCAACGCGACGATCACCGTGGTCGATGCAGTGAACGCGCACGAGCAGCACGCACGGTATCCTGAATGGCTCGCGCAAGTGACGGCGGCCGACCGTTTGCTCATCAGCAAACCGGATCTCGTCGATGAACTCCGGCTCACGGAACTGGCCCGCATGCTCACGGCGCTCAATCCGGCCGCGGACGTGCTGATCCGCGGCGATGCAGCGACCGCACAAGGCGTGGATGGCCATGACGGGCGGGCGCTCCTTGACATGCTGTTTGCATCGGCGAGTTCCATTGATCTGATCAGGCGGATTGGCGGCGTCCAGCGTCGCGCTGCTGCGAAAGGCGGAGCGCTTGCGCATCGCGGCGAGCAGGCATCGACCATTCAATCCTTCTGCATGCAGGTCGATATACCTCTCGACTGGCAGGTCTTCACCCTCTGGTTCACGATGCTTCTCAACCGTCACGGTGATAAGATTTTGCGTGTGAAGGGGCTGCTCTGCATTGCAGACTCGGACCGTCCGGCCGTGCTGCATGCGGTGCAGCATCTCGTTCATCCCGTGCTGCACCTGGATGCATGGCCGCCGGCGGGCGAGGGTCCGCGGCGCTGTTCCCGGCTCGTGTTCATCACCGAAGGTCTCGGCCGCGACGCAATAGAAGCGTCGTATGCGCGGTTCCAACACCATCTGGAAGAAGCCGTTCATTGAAAGCGAAGCCAGCGTCGCCCAAGTCCAGTTCTCCCGCCTCGGCCGCGATTCATCCGGGGAAAGTCGAATTGCGCGTGCTCGGCACTACCGTCACGTTGCAGGAACATATCCGCAAGCAGGCCGAGCAGGAGCTTGGCATCAAGTTGCGGTTTATCGTCGACGATGGTTTTGCGGTCCAGCGCGCGGGCGTCATGCATCCCGATCGCTACGAGGTCTACGACCAGTGGTTTCACAGCATCGACTGCCTGTGGCCGGCGCGTGCGCTGCAGCCCATCGATGTCTCGCGTATCCGCCGCTGGGACGAGATCAATTCCCTGCCGCGAACTGGCCAGCTCGCCAATCACGCGTGTACCAACGCGGGCAGCGTGCCCGTCGACCGCCTTTACGTGCAGCCCGATAACTCGCTCGCGCGCACGCCCACGGAGCGCATCAGCATGTTGCCGCTCACGCATAACGCCGACAGTTTCGTTTATCTGGAAGACGCATTGCCGCCCGCGCTGCAAGGCACGCCGGAAAGCTGGGCGTGGCTGCTCGCGCCCGAACTGAGCGGCCGGGTCGCGCTGCAGGCGGACGCGGCGATCGGCGCCATCGATGCCGCCCTGGCCGTTGAAGCTGCAGGGCTGATGAAGTTCGCCGATATCGGCAACCTGAGCATCGAGGAGATCGACGCGTTGATCGATACGCTGATCGGTTTCAAGCAGCGCGGGCATTTCGCGGGCTTCTGGTCCACCTTCGCCGAGGCCGCGCAACTGATGATTGCGAACAAGGTCGCGATCCAGAGTATCTGGTCGCCGGCGACCGTGGAACTCGAGCGCGCGGGGCTGCGCTTCCGGCTGGCGAGTCCGCAGGAGGGGTATCGTGCGTGGTTCGGCGGCATGGCGCTTTCGCGTCTCGCGCGCGGCCGGGTGCTGGACGCCGCTTATGAGTACCTCAACTGGTGGCTCGACGGCTGGGCCGGCGCGACCATGGCGCGGCAAGGTTTCTACATCTCGAACCCCGAACGTTCACGCGAGCATCTTGACGACGCAGAATGGGCTTACTGGTACGATGGCAAGCCCGCGGCGGCCGAACTTCCCGGGCCGGTCAGCCGGCATCTGGTGGCCGCCGGCCAGCAGCGCGACGGCGGCAATTACATGGCGCGCATGGGCCGTATCGCCGTGTGGGATTCCGTGATGGACGAGCATAATTACCTGGTGCGACGCTGGAACGATTTCATGCGCGCCTGATGGAACAACGCCGGCAGCAACCATGATCCAACGATGACAAGAAGCGCACGCGGCGCGCTCAAGCAGCCGGGCCGCACTGAAAAATCCGACATCCGCGCGCCAGACTCGATGGCAGGGTCTGCGTCTGGGTCTGCGTCCGATCCTGCGCAGGAAACATCGGGCGACACCGACACGCGGCTGCGCTACCGGCTGATCCACGACCAGTTGAAGAGCGCGATTGCGCTTGGCCGTATCGCGCCCGGGCTCGTGCTCCTCGAAGGACCTGTCGCGCGTATTTTCGGCACGAGCCGCGTGCCTGTGCGCAAGGCGTTCGAGATGCTGCACGCCGGAGGTTTGCTGCATACCTTTGAAGGGCGCGGTTACCTCGTTGCGCATCCCGATGGCCGCATCCCCGATCCCGTCCGGGCACCGCTTTCGGAAGCCGCGCTCGGTTTCGAGGAGGCACAGGCGCCGCTCGAACTGCCGTCCAACAGCGAGCGGATCTATCACGCGCTGGAAGCGGCCGTTTCGATTGCGGTTGCATTCGGGCATTATCGGATCGATGAAAGCCTTGCTGCCGAGGTGTTCGGCGTCAGCCGTGGCGCCGTACGCGAAGCACTGAGCCGGCTGCGCGATTTTGGTCTCGTGGAGAAATCCGCGTACTCTCACTGGCTTGCCGGCCCGCTGACCGCGCGGGCGGTGTCTCAGGATTACGAGCTGCGTGTATTGCTCGAACCCGCGGCGTTGCGCGCCGGCTATGCGAAGCTTTCACGCGAGACGATCGACGCTGCGTGTGATGAAATTGAACGGGCGATCCTCGATCCTGATTCGATCGATGCCGATGGCCTTCAGCAACTCGAAACCACCTTGCACGTGGACTTTTTGCAGCATGCGCCCAACAAGAAGCTGCTGGTCACTATCGACCGGGCGCTGATGCCGCTCACGGTGAATCATGCGTTTTTCAACGCGTTCAATCTCCATCCGGAACTTGCTACGCTGATCGAGCATCGCGCGGTTTTATTCGCGCTGCGAGACGCAGATATCGATACCGCCGCGCGGGCGCTCCTGCTGCACCTGCATGCGGCGCAGAAGCGGACCTTGCAGCGGCTCAAGGTGCTAGCGGTGCTGCCCGAACCCGACCTGCCTTTGTATATGCAGCGGATCGTTTAGCGCGCGTGGCCATGAAACGCCGTTCAACCGGGAGACGCCCTTGAAAACGCTGACGGAGCAACTCACTCAATACGCGGCCTATCATCGCGACCGTCGTAACGTCGCCACGCATTTCGTAGGCATTCCCATGATCGTACTTGCGCTCGCGGTGCTTCTCAGCCGGCCCGTGTGGATGACCGCCGAGCTGCCGTTTGCGCTTTCGCCGGCGTGCGCCTTGTTCCTCGCGGCGACGCTCTACTATCTTGTCCTCGATGTCCAGCTTGGCATCATCATGGCGATCGTTTCCGTGCTGTGCCTGGCCGTCGGGCAATGGCTCGCCGCACAGTCCACGGTTGTCTGGCTGGTCACGGGGGCAGGGCTCTTCCTGACTGGATGGGTGCTGCAGTTCGTGGGACATATGGCGTATGAGCATCGCAAGCCGGCTTTCGTGGACGATGTCATCGGCCTGATGATCGGGCCTTTGTTCGTGCTGGTCGAAGCGCTGTTCCGGTTTGGCTGGCGTCCCGCCTTGCATCGTGCGATCAGGGCAGATGAGCGCGATTGAGCGCTACCGGGTCGTATAGACGCAAGAGCACTGCAACGTCCCTTCAATGCGCGCATTGCGCGGTCATTCTCGAATCTCGTCACACGGTCGTGTTTGCCGGAACGTAGAGCCAAAACTCGTGCCGCCATCCAGGCTTGTGCCGTCCTTGTCCTCGATCCTCGGGAGACAAACTGGCCGACTCCGGTTTTTTTTCGCTCTGAAGTACGCCATTGAACAGGTGTCTCACGGCCATTCGCAAGCAAGCAAAGTCTTACCCACACGGTCAGCAGGGGATGGTTTCAGCGAGCCGTTTAATGCGATGTTATGTTGCAGCAAGCTTTCGTTGGCGATGCGCATACCGCTTGACGAACCCATCTTCTGTACGCTCTTCCAAGCCAAATCATGTTGACGGAAAACACATCCTCTATCGGCGACGTCCTGCCCGAAAGCGACACTCCTTCCTCGCTGCGCCAGTGGTTATCGGTGGCGGCGGTGACGCTCGGCGCATTTGCATTTGTCACGACCGAGTTCCTGCCGGTGGGACTTCTACCTTATGTATCGCGCGAACTGGGCGTCTTGCCCGGTACCGCGGGCCTGATGGTGACGACGCCCGGCATCATCGCAGCGATATCGGCGCCCGGGCTGATGCTCGGAGCCGGGCGCATGGATCGACGGCATGTTTTTCTACTGCTGACGGCGATGTTGCTGGCATCGAACCTGTTATCCGCATTCGCTTCCAACTTTGGCGTGATGCTGTTGGGGCGCGCGTTGCTCGGCGCCGCGCTGGGCGGTTTCTGGACGCTGGCGACATCCGCTGCAAGGCGGCTCGTCGAACCCCGCGATGCAGCCAGGGCAATGGCAACGATACTCACCGGCGTCACCTGCGCGACCGTCATTGGCGTGCCGCTGGGGACGTTCATTGCGGGGCTTGCGTCGTGGCGGGTATCGTTCATGGCAACCGGTGGCCTCGTCGCCGTGGCCCTCATTGCGCAGTTGCTGATGGTGCCGTCGCTGCCGTCATCGACAGCACTGCGCTTCAGCGATCTCACGAAATTGCTTAAGCAATCGCATTCGAGGAAGAGCCTGCTGATGGTGGCCCTTGTTTTCGCCGGCCACTTTGCGTCCTTTACATACGTCACACCATTTTTGCTTGGCGATGCGCATCTCGACATATCGACGATCACCTGGTTATTGCTCGGCTTCGGTGTGATCGGATTCGTGTCGAACTTTGCGGCATCGGCGACCGTGGTCAGGAACCTCAAGATGACGACGGCGACCATGATCTTCATCCTGGCGGCCGCGTTGTTGCTGATGCCCGTATTTCAGCATTGGCAACTGGGCGTAAGCGCGATCGTTCTGGCATGGGGTATCGCGTTCGGCGCGCTTCCGCTTTGCTTCAGCGTCTGGATCCAGCGCGCGACGCCAGATCAACCGGAAGCAGGTTCGGCGCTCTTTGTCAGCATCATTCAGCTCGCGATTGCGGCGGGGTCGCTGGTCGGCGGAACGGTGGTCGATCGCGCCGGCATTCCCGCCGACTTCTTGCTCGGCGGCTCGCTTTCGCTGCTGGGGCTCGTGGCGCTGTTGAGCATTGGCGCGCGCAAGGAGACGGCGTCGGCGGTGCCGGTTCCGTGCAACGCGACGCCTGAGTGAAGCAGAGACTGGCGTTGTCGCGGGTTATCGAGCGTTATCGCGAGTGCGACTTGAACGCTTCGCCGCCGATACCCGCGTGATCCACCGCGGCAATCCGGTTGCGGCCATTGTCTTTCGCCTGGTACAACTGGGCATCGACAAGATTGATGAACGCCGTTGCATCCATTCGGTCAGTCGGGACGATCGTGCCCACACCAAAGCTCGCTGTCACACGCTGGTTATGGGGTGAGCGCACGTGCGCAATCGCCTCGTCCGAGATCAGCGCGCGGCAGCGTTCGGCGATCCTCACGGCGTTTTCGGCGGGCATATTGGCTAGGACCAGGATGAATTCCTCGCCGCCGAATCGCGCAAGGAAAGCGTCCGGGCCGGCCGCTTCGCCCAGTACGCGTGCGACGAGCTTGAGGCATTCGTCGCCTTGCAGATGCCCGTAGTAGTCGTTGTATGACTTGAAGAAATCGATATCGGCCATGATCAGCGAAAGCGGCGTGCCCGAAGCCTTCGCCGCAGCCCATTCGCGCTCCATGACGCCGTCGAACATGCGGCGATTGCCCGTGTCGGTGAGGCTGTCGTGGAATGACAGTCTTTCCAGTTCTTTTTGCAATTGCGCGAGCTTTTCTTCGTTGCGTTTGCGTTCGCTGATATCAAACATGAAGCCGACGAGGGAATCGACTTCGCCATTCACATTGCGCACCACGTGCACGACGTCGCGCAGCCAGACATAACCGCCGTCGCGTGTAAGCGCCCGGTAATCGGCTTCATGATCGGAGCCGGCCTTCGATTGCGCGACGCAGAAGTCCACGACCGATTCGCGATCGTCTGGATGCATGCGTTCCGCCCAGTCGTTGACGTTTTTCCAGCTCGACGGCGGCCAGCCTAACAGTCCTTCGATCTGCGGGCCGATGTAGGCAAATTCCATGGTGGCCCAGTGGATTTTCCACGGGATCGCTTTGGTGGATTCGAGCAAGGTCCGGTAGACGGCGCTGTCGTCGTCTCCGAAAACGCGGCTGGGCGCAGCCGGGGACGCGCCGTGCGACAGGAAGGCGGCCTTCAGGTTGCCTGGATTGTCTTGCTTGCTGTCGGGACTGTCTTGGTCGGTCATTTGGCGGCGGTTTTTGATTTTGTGGCTTTGCGGTTGCGGGAGTGCCTGATGATGTTAACGGCAGCGGACGCCTGTCAGTAAAGATTTTGTTTTGAAGCGTTCCACAAGTGATGCGCACAGGCGTTCTTGTATCATCGTGCGACCTTCTTCACGCACGCATGCCAAACGCACATGTCAGACTATCTCGACGCTCCAGCTCTTCTAACGATCGCATTGGCCGCGGAGTCGCAAGCCGCAGCGCCATGCAATTGCACGCGAACGCCGCTTGACGGCTGGAACTCGCAGCCGGTTTCCCTCGACGAGGATCGGCTTCAGGAAGCGGGCACGCTTTGCGTAGCCGGCGACCCTGAGCCGAGCTATCAGGAATACCTGCCCCAAGGCGTCGATTACTGGTCATCAGAAGCACCTATCGCACCGCGATATTTTCCCTACAACCGCTGCACCGTATGGCAGTGCACGCAATGCAGCCGGCTTTATCTTCGATACACGGAAGGCGGCGGTTATTTTGTCGATCGCCGGATCCGTGCAGTGCGTTCCGCACTCATTCAGGACGTTCCCCTTTAGAAGGTCCAGATCGGAGTATCGTCCGGCGGAAGATTCGCTACCGTCCACGGCACGCTTCGAACCGCTCGCGAGAGGCTCCGCATTTACAGACCCGAAGTTCGGCTGACAGCATCGGGACTGTCCGAAAACGTCCTGTACTCGTCTGCTTCAGGCCTCGCGTGAACGCCTCCTTCGTTTTAGCATGAGAGTCATCCTGCAACGAACCAAGAGGTAGAACGAAAGCCCATGATCACCACTGCACTCATCGTCATCGATGCACAGGAATCATTCCGACATACTCTCTATTGGTCCGAAACGGACCTGTCTTCATACATCGACCGGCAGCAGGCGTTGATTGACGGCTGCGTTGCGCACGGCGTACCGGTGGTCCGTATATTCCATGTCGAGGAGCAGGGGGCGTTTTCACTTGCGTCCGGCCATGTCAGGACGCTGGAGGAGCTGTCGATCTCACCCGCCGCGACATTCCACAAGCATCGCCACAGCGCGCTTGCGGGCACTGCGCTCGCGTCCTGGCTGATCGCACAGGGAATCGGACGATTGATCGTCAGCGGGATCAGAACGGAGCAATGCTGCGAAACGACCTCGCGCCACGCATCCGACAGCGGCTTTAAAGTCGACTTCGTTAGCGAAGCGACGCTGACCTTTGCAATGACCCATCCTCGTAGCGGGCGGACGTACACTCCACAAGACATCCGCGAGCGCACTGAACTCGTGCTCGAGGGACGCTTCGCTCGTATTGCGACTGTTGGAGAAGCACTCGAGGCGTTGCCTCGACCCTTGGTCGCGTAGTTTCGAAGACGCGAGCGCTCATTGCATACACGATGTGAATCACTGAAACCGGTACGACCGATGCAGAAGTTGTCGCAACGAAAGGAAAGCGGTCCAATGAAGCTGAGAACTCGTACCGGTCACGCGGAGGACCGCACAATTCCGGTGTTGTTCGTGCTGCTGCCCAATGTGCTGATGCTCGATCTCGCGGGTCCTGCGGAAGTGTTGAGGCTCGCATCGCAACTCAATGCAGAGGAAGCGGGTGGCCCCTTCCGCCGCTTCCAACTGAGCTACGTCGGCCCGGTTGCTTGCGTGCAAACTTCGATCGGCTTGACGCTTGAGGGTATCAAGCCGTTGCCCGAATCGCTTCCCGCAGACGCGATCGTTGTGATCGTCGGAGTGAGTTCGTCCATCGATACCATCAGGCGGCGAAAATTCGACGCGGCGTCCGACGCGGTCACGGACTGGCTGACCCACGTCGTCGCGCCCATCAAGAACCGCGTGATGTGCGTGTGTTCGGGGGCTTTGATTGCCGCGCGTGCGGGACTGCTGAATGGGCGGCAGTGCACCACTCATCATGCGTTGTGTGACGCGTTGCAAGCCATTGCACCCACTGCGAAAGTTCTGGAGAACCGGCTTTATGTATCGGACGGTTTGATCAGCACCAGTGCCGGCATCACGGCCGGGATCGACCTGATGCTCCAAATGCTCGCTGAACTCGCAGGCCCGCGCGCAGCGTGCGCAGTCGCGCGTGACATGGTGGTCTACATGCGCCGTACCGGCACCGATCCTCAGTTGTCGCCATGGATCACCGGCCGCAACCATCTGCATCCTGCGCTGCATCGGGTACAAGATGCAATTGCGGGCGACCCGGCGCGCGACTGGAATGTAGCGCAGATGGCGAGCATTGCTTGCAGTAGCACGCGGCACTTGGCGCGTCTATTCCATGAATATGCCGGAATGAGCCCTGTAGACTACATTCACGGCCTGCGTGTAGCGCTCGCACGCGAATTGATCGCCCAATCTTCGCTCGACATGGAGGCGGTGGCCGAGCGTGCTGGTTTCGGGTCTGCACGGCACATGCGACGTATCTGGCGCAAGTACGACGAGGCAACGCCGTCGAACAGCCGTCGTGCAAGCGCAGAGGTTTCGTGATCGGGCGAGACATGGCAGATGGCAGTCAGATCGCGGTGCAGCGGAACTTACGTCTCCGGATTTGCGATGTCAGCTTCAACGATCTGCATGCCGAGCGCCGTCGCTGCGCGAAGCGCTTGCTCCTTGTCGTCGAAGGGACCAATTGTGGGGGCGCCTTCAAAAGGAAAAAGGAGGCGGCTATCGTTCTTCCTGACAACCTTGAGCGAACCCACGAAGCGGCCATGCATCAATCGATAAGTGGCATAGATTGCAAAGTCGTCATGGCTCCTGGCTTGACGTGCGGTACTGACGGCGTCGTTGCGGGAAAACAATAACTTGGGTTTTATTCCAGCTTGTCGCATGGGATTCCTCCGGCGATCGAACTGAAAGGTGCAGCGTTGTTGATGTGATGAAATGCCCGTCATGCTTCAAGCTTGACGGGGGCATTCCGGCTTGATGGCAAAAAGTCGCTGCAGGTCGCAACGCGTTTTGTTTTAGTCATTTGACGGATTGTCCGGATCGACAGCGCCTTTGCTTACGTTGTCTTTGAAGTCCGCCAGATCTTTTTTATTTGAGCCGTTCGTGATCTCGACTTGTCCTTTGAGTTCGAGATCTTCGTTGCCAGTGAGCTTGCCTACCGTGAAATCAGCAACTCCTTTGAGCTGCTCCTTTACACCCTCGACCTTATCTCTGTCCATTTCCATCTCCGATGGTCAATTGCAAACCGCATATCGAACCGCTTGATACCTGGTTGCGTTGTTAAATTGCTGCTTGTCCCAAGCCGAAATCAGCGCCAGGAAGACCGCGACGTCGGCCTTATCCTCGCCGACAGTCGCGAGGCCATTGCCGCCATCGTGGCGAGAAATTTCCGTTTTATATAACTGCAACTGCCGCCTTGCATTCGGCGTGCCACGAAGGTCCGCATCTCGCGATCGGCAAGTTTTTCCCGTTCAGCGCACTCGTTAAGCTCGCAAACGGAAAAAAGAGGCCGCCCTGAGAGCGCCCTAAGCCCAATATGATCTGCCGCGAAATGTGTAGCGATTCAAACGGGACCTCTCTGGTTGATCGCGTGACGTTATTCCGGATGCGTCGCCAGCTCGTCCAGATGGTCCAGCAAATCGGCAGGGTCTTCATATACGCGGATCGCGCCTGCTCGTTGCAATTCTTCCTCTCCCACTCCGCCCGATTTCAAGCCAAGGCCCAGTGCGTGACAACGCCGCGCGCCAAGCAGGTCCCATGTGCTGTCGCCGACTACATAGACGCGCTCGATAGGCACGCCCAAACGCTCGGCCGCGGCCAAGAAGACGTCCGGCTCAGGCTTTCCCTGGCTGACTTCGTCGCCGGTCAGAACCGTCGCTTTTTCGGGGTCGATGCCTAGCTTCTCGAGGCTGGATGCTGCCGCATCGGGGCTGCCACTGGTGGCGATCGCCCAAGGAATGTTTGCCTGGCTCAACGCATCTAAAAGCGCGCGGGCGCCTGGCAAGGGTTGGATTTGCGACTCCTGTTTGCCAAATACCTCGGCTTGGCGTTCTTTCACGCGTGCGATACTTTCGGCCGTGACGTCGCCTCCCAGCTCCTTGAATAATTGCTTTGCAAACAATTCGCTGCTCATGCCAATCTTCCGATGAATCCGCGAGATTGGCAGATTAAAGCCTTCGCTGGTCAACGCTTCGCTCCATGCGATGACGTGTTGATAAACGCTGTCAATCAGCGTTCCATCGAGATCGAAAACAAATGCCGTTTTCATCGAACGCCTCCTGGCGCTTGCGCGATATTACGGGAACCTGCCAGCACCGCGAGCAGAGTCAGGCTCGCCAGGGAGAGCGCGAGGATTGGGAAAGCGCCCGCGCTGTTGACCGCAATCTCGGCGGGGCGGCCTGCCACCAGTTGCAGCCGGCGCGTGTTCATTCGCGCGCCGAGACGGCGAAGCTCGGAGGCAAGAATGTCCTCTGCCATGGGAAGCAGGATGGTTTCCTCGTCGGCTACGTGATGAATCACTTCCCGCATCAGCTCCATGACCGTGTCGTCGTACCCGGGCGTCATTGGGTCCATCGCGCGCAACTTGGCGATGTGTTCGCGCATCGCGTTGTGCTCGGGAACGCTTTTATCGATTGCAATAGCGGTCGGTTTTGCAGCGCGAAGCGCGGGGTAGAAGATTTCTTCTTCGAGTTGCGCGTGAATTTCGAGCGCTGCGCAGATGGTGTTGACGATCGCTGTTTTGCGCCAGTGAGGCGCATCGGTGCGGTATCGGTGAAAAGCCGCCAGGACGTGGGTGTGGTCCAGCTTTATCATTGTGGTAATACGGGGTGACAGCCTGAAGGATTGCAAATTCATGGTGATTCTCGCCGGTGAGCACGATTTCTGGGTATCGGTATCTCTTGCAAACGCTATGCCATCGAATGAGTCTGCTAGCCACCGATACACGTATTTCGCAGGAACCCCTTAAAGTTTCGCACCGATGCGGCCGTTAGAGATGATTCGAGCTTCTTCCACTCGTTCGGATTTCAGAAATTTCGAAGTAAAAGGTTCATGTCATGCCCCCGACTCTAGGTGCTGGTTCGTTTCCTATCCACAGTGAAAAGGTCAGTTGTACCGGATGCCGATCCGACGCGAGTGCAGGCATTGAGTTGGCTTTTGCGTTTCAACCGATTGTCGATACCGCGTCCGAAACGACCTACGCATGTGAGGCGCTCGTGCGGGGTCCCAACGGTGAGGGCGCGCACTCCGTGCTTTCCAAAATTGACGAAGGCAACAGGTACGCATTCGATCAATTATGCCGAACCACGGCTATCGCCCAGGCTGCCGCGCTAAGCCTCGACTCGTTTTTATCGATAAATTTCATGCCCAACGCGGTCTACCGTCCCGAAGCGTGTATTCAAAGCACGCTCGCGGCAGCGGAGAAGTACGGCTTTCCCATAGACCGGATCATCTTCGAGACCGTGGAAGGCGAGAATATCGTCAGCCGGCCTCATCTGGTCGACATCTTCAAAGCCTACAAGCGCTTCGGTTTTCAAACGGCGATCGATGACTTTGGCGCCGGATACTCCGGACTGACGCTTCTGGCAGATTTCCAGCCCGACCTCATCAAGCTGGATATGGAACTGGTTCGCGGCATCGACGTCGACGTTGTGCGGCAACATATTGTTCGCGGGGTAGTGGCCATTTGCCGCGATCTGGGCGTCAAGGTTATCGCGGAGGGCATTGAGTCCCATGGCGAGCGCGATTTTTTCGAAGCGCATGGCGTCACGCTGATGCAGGGATATCTCTTTGCCAAGCCTGCGATCAAAACGATTCCGGAACTCAGCGAAAATTCGTTCACGCATTAGCACGTGCGCTCACTTCATGTGCGTCTGATCTGCCCTTAGCGTGCGCACGCCGTCGAGTGCTTCCGCAAAGAGCGTCTCCACCAAAGCAGAACGATGCGCCAAGACCGCGCGCATGCTGATGGTTCCTTTGTCGGTCAATTCTCCTGCTTCCGCGCAGGGAGCGGTTTCCAGCAAGTGAAGCCAAGCGATGCGGCTGGCGCTGCCGGTGGACCCTTTGTTCAGCGTTTGCAGCAGGTCCGCGAAGTAGGCGCGCACCTGCGACGACGAATGAATGCCCGATTCGAAAGTTTCCCCAAGTGTTGCGCAGGCGACGACGTCCGGAAAAACGAGCAGACCCACCTCGCTATGGCCCATGCCGGCGGGTATCGCGTCACGGACATAGGGCGCACCGAGAGCCACCGCCCGCTCGCGTAGCGCTGTTGCATTGACGAAGACCCCGGTATTCAGCTTGAAATCGTCGGCTATGCGTCCGTCGAACAGCAGTCCGAGTTCGGGACGAACCGGGTCGTAAAAAACGGCCGCGTCGCCGCTGCAGAAGAAGCCTTCTTCATCGAAAGCGCCTGCCAGCGAATTCGCGGGGCCCGTCATGTACTGATGCATGACGTGCGGGCCGCGATATCGAAGCTCCAGCTTTCCGTGGACAGGTGCGAGCTTTACCTTGCATCCCGGCGCAGGCAGGCCGATATACCGCTCCTGCTGTACGTCGCCAATGGTAAACAGGCATGCCGGCGAGGTTTCGGTCATCCCGAGTCCCGATACCACGCGCACACGTTCGCCGCAGTACCGCTTGCTCACCTCGTCCATGCGATCGCGGACTGTCCTGGATAGTCCAGCGCCCGCGAAGAACATTAGCTTGAGCCGCGAGAAAAAGTGATGGCCCAAGCCTGCATCCACCTCGAGCGCCGCGACCAGGTCTTCCCATCCCTTGGGCACATTGAAATAGGCAGTTGGCGCGATGTCGCGAAGGTTGCGCAGCGTCTGCCCGAAACGCTCCGCTATCGGCTTTCCTTCGTCGATATACAGCGTTCCGCCGTTATACAGCGCGATGCCCACGTTGTGACTTCCGCCATAGGTATGGTGCCACGGCAGCCAGTCCACCAGCACGGGCGGCTCGATTGCGAATTGAGGAAAGGTCTGCAGCAGCATCTGCTGGTTACTGCAAAGCATGCGATGCGTGGTCGGCACGGGCTTCGGCAAGTTCGTCGAGCCGGAGGTAAAGAGGATCTTCGCAATGGTGTCCGGGCCGATACTGCCGTGAACCGTATCGATTATGGTCGGATCCACCTCGCACAACGTGTCGAAGGACAAAGACCGGCCGGTCTGTTCGCGGCTGACAACAAGTACATCGGGATGCACGGCCGCCTCGATCGCTTCGGCGTACAGTGAGTAATCGTCCGCAAACACCATGGCAGGATCGAGGAAGCCGATCGCGTTCTGCAATCTGACGAACCCATTGAGCGGCAGCGCCCAGGCGGGTGAAAGCGGCGCAACCGGGATGCCCGCGAACATTGCACCGAGCATGAGTTGCAAATGTTCGAGGCTGTTGCCCGACAGGATCACAATGGGGCGGCCGGAGGGCAGTTTCAGGTCCAGCAGACCTTGACCGATCGAACGAGCACGCTCGAGCATCAACGCATATGAAATGCCCGTCCACGATCCGGTGATGTTGCGACTGGCAGCAAGCCATCGCTCAGGATGCCGCAGCGCGCCGCCGACCAGGCAGTCGGTCAGTCGTTCGGGGTAGGGACGCAGCGGGTCGAGTGGCTCCAAATACCAGGCATCACCGATTTGCTCGATGCCTGGCGCGCCGACATGCACGGCGACGGGCCGGAATCCGGACCCCGCTGTCTCCTCACGCAGCATTGATCTGTCCGCTCGGTTTTTCATATTCGTACGTTGGTTTTGCGCCTGACACCGTGAAGCATTCACCGCGCATGCGTTCTGGCGACCGCAGACAGGGATTATTGCACTGGTCCATGGCATTCCCCCGCTAAAGGTACGGCCGTTGCTGCCGTAAATACGCCTTGAAGATTCTGATTGCCATGGACGGAGAACGCAACAAATGATCAGCGACAACGACAAGGTAGACAAGCAATTCGATACGGTTCTATTCGAAGACTTGAGCACCGCTGACAGTCAAAAGCTGGACGGGTATTCCTTTGGCCTCATTGGGTTTGGCGCGGATTACGTCGTCAGTTCGTACAACGCCGTGGAAGCCGCAAGCGCGGGCCTGAGCCCGGCGCGGGTCATCGGCAAGCATGTCTTCGAGGAAGTCGCGCCTTGTATGAACAACTTCATGATCGCCCAGCGGTTTCAGGACGAGCCTGAGCTCGACGTGATCGTTCCCTACGTCCTCACATTGCGCATGAGACCCACGCCTGTTCGCCTGAGGCTGCTTCAATCCGCTCACGGCTCGACTCGCTTCCTGCTGGTCGAGCGCAAGGCAGCAACATGACGCCGGCTGCAGCGGCCGGCTCGCTCGAGGAAGAACACGAAGCGTTGCTGTCGTTCATGTACTTGTCGCCAATCGGCATCATTCGCAGCTCGCTGACTGGTGAAGTCGACATGCTCAACCCCTTATCGGTCCAATTGCTGATGCCGCTCGCAGGGCTGCTCGGCGTCACCAACATATTTGAAAGCCTGAGCCACGTGGCGCCAGAGCTTCGTAATCTGGTGTCGAGCTTCAATGGGGAGCGTGGCCCGGTGTGCGAGGGGCATCGGATCGTGGTGACGCCCGATCGCGAGCGATCAACCGTCCTGTCCTGCAACATCCTGAAGATAAACGAAAGCACCTTGATGACGACGCTGACCGATATCTCGCGTCAGGTCGAAGCGGAGCGCCGGGCAAGGCAGAATGAGTCGTGGCTTGCGGGTATCTTTACGAGCGTGAACGACTTCGCGTTTTTTACCCTCGACGCCAACGGACACGTGGACTCCTGGAACCCGTCCATCGAGCAAATGACGGGCTATGCCGAGACCGACGTTGTCGGCCATTCACTAGATCGCTTTTACGCGTCTGACGACATCGACGCCTATCGTAGTCCGGAGCACATTGCTCTCACGCGCGAGGAAGGCTGGCACGTGCAGGAATGCTGGTGCCAAGGCAAGGATGGCCGGCGTTACGCGGCTCAGATCCTCGTTGCGGTACTTCGCGAGGACGACGGCGAATTCGCCGGTTATTCGGTTGTCCTGCGCGACGTATCGGAAAGGAAAATAAGCAGCGACGAACTCACGCGTCTTTTGACGACCGATCATCTGACCGGAGCGATGAATCGCGCCCATTTTTTCAAGGTCGCAGAGAAGGAAGTTGCGCGGTCGAAGCGCTTGGGCAAACCGCTTTCGTTCGTGATGATCGATGCGGATCACTTCAAGAAAATCAACGACACCGCAGGGCACCAGGCAGGCGATAAGGTCCTCGAAAGGATTGTCGCGGAGGCGAGGCGTTCGCTTCGCTCTATCGATGTGATTGCGCGACTCGGAGGCGAGGAATTTTGCCTGATGCTGCGCGGTACGCCGGCGGATGCTGCGGCGCTGATCGCGGAAGGCATCCGGGCCAACATCGAAGCCAGCCGGATCGATACCGCCGTGGGCGAGCAGATGGTGACCGTCAGTCTTGGTTGCGCGTCTTTATCGCACGCGTTGGCGTCGATGCACGACCTGCTCGCCGCCGCCGACAAGTCCCTTTATGCGGCGAAAGCGGCCGGCCGAAACCGGGTGGCGGGTCAGTCGTAATCGGTCATCAGCTATGCGGCGGGTACGTTGAACTTGCCCGCGTGGAAATCGACTACAGCCTGATTCAGTTCTTCCTGCGTGTTCATGACGAACGGACCGCGAGCTGCGATGGGTTCATCGATCGCTTCCGCATGACCAAAAAGCAGGATAGATTCGTCCGCGGCAGTGATCTCGAGCGTGTCACCGTCGTCGTGCAGTTCAGCCAGGTTGAACGCCGAAACCTGTTGCCCTCCGATCGCAACCTTGCCGCGAACCGCGTAAAGAAAGATCTGGCGACTCCCTACATTCTCGAATCTGACCCGGCCGCCAGCCGACATGCGGATGACGCCCATGAAGGTGCTCGTGAGCGATTCGACAGGTCCTTGCACGCCTTGCCATTCACCCGAAATCAACTGGACCTGCGCTGCACCGTCAGGCGTGCTCACCACGGGGATATCGTTCTCCTGCAAGCCGACGTAGCGAGGCAACGTCATCTTGAGGCGCGCCGGCAGGTTCAGCCATAGCTGCAGGATTTCAAGCTGGCCACCATGCTCCTTGAACGAACGCGGCGAGAGTTCCGCATGGATAAGGCCACTGCCAGCGGTCATCCACTGGACGCCGCCGGCGTCGATGACACTCTCGTGTCCACCGGTATCCGAATGCGCAAGGCTACCGTCGAGCACGAAAGTCACCGTCTCGAATCCGCGATGCGGATGTGGCCCAAACGGCAATCCGCCATTGTGCGGTGCGTACTTCTGCGGGCCGTGGTGATTCAGGAAGAGGAAGGGATTCAGATGCGGCAGTGCCGGCCCCGGCAGAGGACGGCGGGTGGTCAGGTCGGCGATATCATCGCGATGCGCGCGATGGATCGCTTTCAGCGTACGGCTGGGCATTCGATGGCTCCTTGCAGCGTCCGTGGCGAGATCCAGATCAAGCACACGTTGGACGAGAACGTTGATCAACCGACGCATGCTACCCGTGTGTGCGAGGCTCGGGTAGCGGGCAATATCGACGAGCATTGTTCTATTTTTGGAACGATTGAATTTCGCTGCTGCGCGTTAGCCCTCGGCGAGCGCCGCGCGGCGAATGAGATCCGACAGGAATTGCGTCTCTCACATTCGGTTTCATGACGTCCCCAAATGCACACTCGTCCATGGACACGACTCCGTCCGCAGATGAGTCGAATTGCTGGAACAGCTGCTGAGCATGATCGGTGCTTAGACCAACGCACTTCATCTGGGTAACGAATTCACTGACGGACTGTTTGCCGGCTTGACTGCCGTTCGCCTGAACAAACAGAAAAGTGCGTCCGCTTCGTCTACAGGTTCCCAATGCGAATGGAGCCGGGCGGTCCCGTAATCGAATCAGTCGACGATTTTCGAATCAAGCAATCAGGCCGCTTCGACTCGTTGGCCGTCGGACGGCAGTCCGGGTGCGAGCATCTCGGGAAGTTGCGAGCGTGTGGCGCCTGTACCCATCGAGACGCCTTTGACCACGTCGATGAATGCGCGCAGTGCTGCGGGCATGCGAGTGCGGCTCGGGTGATAGAGGTAGAACCCCGGGAAAAACGGAGACCACTCTTGCAGCAAGGGTACGAGACGCCCTGACCTCAATTGAGGTCCCATCCAGTCTTCCGTCCACACCGTGATGCCCAGTCCGTCCGTTGCTGCCTGAAGCGCAACCGCACAGTCGTTGACAATCAAAGTGCCTTTGACGGACACATCGAACCACTGTCCGTCCTTGGCAAATTCCCAGTCGTAGACACTGGTCTGCCCGGCGCGGCGCCAGTTGATGCACCGATGATCGTGCAGATCGTGAGGCGTGTGCGGCACACCATGCTTTTCCAGATACTCAGGGGAAGCAACCGCAATCTGGCGCAAGTCGGGACCCACGCGTACCGCAACCATGTCCTGGTCGACGTGCTCTCCAAGGCGGATACCCGCGTCAAAGCCGCGCGCAACGATATCCCCAAGGCTCTCGTCGCTCGTCAGGTCAAGCACGACGTCGGGATACCGCTGCTGAAACACACCGAGCATGGGCTGCAGCAGGTGAATGATCGCCATTTGCGGCGCGCATACGCGCAGCGTACCCGACGGTTTCTCCTGGTTCTCGGCCGCATCTTCGAGTGCCGCATCAAATTCGGCGAGAAGTGGCTGCATGCGCGCGAGCAGCCGGGCGCCGGCTTCTGTCAGGCTGGTGCTGCGCGTCGTGCGATTGAAGAGCCGCACGCCGAGCCGTTCCTCAAAACCGCGAATGGTCTGACTCAGTGCAGAAGGTGACACCGCCAATTGTCCGGCAGCGCGGGCAAACGAACCCTGTTCGGCGACCGATACAAAGGCCCGGACATCGGCAAAATCGCTTCCTCTCATTATGTATCTCCAGCTTCACAGAGTATGAAAATTATAGGTGATTGTTATGGGCGATGCGCGCAACTACATTCGAGTCCATTGCAAATGAGGCATGCGAACACCAACGCCTGAAACGTGGCGCCGGGGCCTCAGCTGAATCTCCTCGCCCGTCCTGCGACGGGCAACTTTCCCAATCATTCGCTGGAACCGAACAATGTCACTCGATAATTACCCACCGGCCACCTGGGAACACCTTCGCTCTATCACTAGGCCGCTCGAACCGGTCGACGCCCGGCAACGGATCCTTATCAAGGGCGGTTCGATCGTCAGCATGGACAAGGAAGTGGGCGATCTCACGCGCGGTGACCTCCTCATCGAAGGCGACCGAATTGCCGCGATTGCACCCTCGATCGACGCCGACGGGGCTGAAATCATCGACGCCACCGACATGATTGTCATGCCTGGTTTTGTCGACTCGCATCGCCATGCGTGGGAAGGTCAGTTGCGCCGTATCGACCCGAACTCGCCGACCCTGATGGACTATCTGCGATCGACGCACTTCTCGTTCGCGACGCACTACCGTCCGGAAGACATGTATGTCGGCAACCTCATTACGGCACTGGGCGCGATCGACTCTGGCATCACCACCATGGTCGACAATTCGCACAACGCCCGAAGCCCGGCGCACTCGGATGCCTCAGTCGATGCACTCGAAGACGCCTGCATCCGCGCGGTGTACGCGCCGGGCAAGCCGCTCGCAGGCGAATGGGCCCAGCACTGGCCGCAAGACCTCGGGCGGCTGAAACAGGAGCGCTTCGATTCGGACGACCGGCTGGTCACGATGGCCATGATGTCGCAGTGGGACCGCGAAACATGGGCAGCGGCGCGGGCGGTGGGCCTGCGCATCATCACCGAGTTCCTTGGCGAAGACATGGGCAAGCTGCTGCCGGGCCTCCAGGAAGAAGGGCTTCTCGGGCCGGACAACATTTTCAATCACTGCACGGGCCTCTCCGACGAGCAATGGGAAATCCTGCGTGAGGCTGGCGTGAACGTCGACGTCTGTCCTCGCTCGGATGCGCAGTACGGTCTGGAGGAAGGCCTGTGTGTGTACCAGCGCGCGATCGACCATGGTATTGCGCCGGCGATCAGTATCGACGTTGAGGCTTCATACGGCGGAGACATGTTTGCCGAAATGCGCGCCGCTTACTTCATGCAGCGTGCGCATGCACAGAATCGTCGTATCAAGGGTGACGAGACGGCACCCGCGGCAGTGTCGGTACGCAGCATCCTCGAGACAGCAACCATAAACGGTGCACGCGTGGCGGGCCTGGACGCAAAAACGGGATCTCTGCGCCCGGGAAAGAAGGCTGACATCGTGCTGATCCGCGCCGACGACCTGAACCTGTATCCGTCGAACAATGCCATTGGCACCATCGTTCACGCTGCGGAGCGCAGCAATGTGGACACGGTGATCGTGGGCGGCCGGGTCCGGAAGTCGGGCGGCAAACTGCTCGGACTGGATTTCCCTGCGCTCAAGCAGGCAACGGAAGCTTCCCGTGCGCATCTGTTCGCCGGCGTCGGGTACGTCCCGGACCTGTTCGCGGACGCGTCACCGAAAGTCGCGCAGGCCTGAGACCAAATGAAACGGGTATGACATGAACCTGATTTTTCTGCTCATTGCATTTTGTGCCGGCTCGGCCATTTCGGTTCAGGCGGCGGTCAACAGCCAACTCGCAGGCGGCCTTGGCGGGAACGTGGTGGCAGCGGCCCTTGTGTCGTTTTCGATTGGCACCGTGGCACTCGCGGCGATCGCCGTGAGCAAGGGAGGGCTTCTTGCAGCCGTCGCAAGCCTGCCTTCGCAACCGATCTGGCGCTTCAGCGGCGGTCTGCTTGGCGCGGCCGCCATCTTCTGCACGGTACTGCTCGCGCCACGGATTGGTCTCGCGAACATGCTGGCGCTGGTGATTGCCGGGCAATTGCTTTCATCGCTCGCGATCGACCACTTCGGACTGGTCGGCGTGGTGACCCGTCAGGTATCAACTGTCAAGCTTGCGGGAGGGCTGGTCATGCTGACAGGAGTCAGCCTGACACTCTTTGGCAACTCGCTGGTGCAGGCGCTGACGAAACACAGCTAAATGCGCATCCACCTCAATTCCATACGGAGGTATCCAATGAAACACAATCAGCATCCCGACAGCGGCACCCGATACACGCGGGGCAGCATGATCTTCGAAGAAGCACTTGGCATTCCGGCGGACGCTTTCCTCCGCTCGACGTAAAGATGGTTTGAAGCCACAGCGTGCGGGCGTGTCCCGGTTGATCTCGCATGGTGTAGAGGGGTTATATAACATCGTATTCCTAATGAATATAAAAATCTTTCAGTGAAGACTGCTGTTTGGCAATGACACGCATGACAACGCTCAAGAAACGCATTCTCGCCGGTCTGGTCACGCTTGCCGCGGCATTCTCGACGCTTGCTTTCGCGACCGAAGGCGGCGGCGACAACATCGGGCAGGGCTCGGAGGGGTTCTTTGCGGGCATGTTGCCTGGGCCGGGCTGGTATGGCGTGCTTTACACCAACTACTATCACGCGAGCCGGTTCAATGACAGCCATGGTAATTCTTCGATCCCGGGCTTCAACTTCTCGGCCGAGGTGCTAGCGGCACGACTCTTCTATATGTCGAACCTGAAATTCGCGGGTGGCAGGGCAGGCGCTTTTGCCATTGGCGATGTTGCATCGCTACAGAGCAGTTCGGCGTCTGGCAAGGACCATCGCAACGGCGTGGGCGACATCACGCTAGGCTCGACTATAGGCTGGGACTTTGGCGCGTTCCACCCGCTGCTCGCGGTTGACATTGTGCTGCCCGTTGGCGGCTATGACATGGCACGCGGCCTGAACATCGGCGGCAACTACTACTCGGTCCGCCCGATTGTCGCATTCACCTATCTGCCTGCAAACGGGATCGAAGTGTCAGCAAAAATCACGTACACGTTCAACGTGCGCAACGCGGATACTGACTACCGGTCGGGGCAGATTTTTCACTTTGATTATTCGGTGAGTCATGCGGTGACGAAAGACCTGCGTCTCGGCGTCAACGGGTACTACGTGAACCAAACAACAGACGACTACCAGCACGGCCGGCCTGTCGATGGAGACGGGTATCGCGGCCAAGTGGCCGCCATAGGTCCGGCAGCGCATTATCAGTTCAGCAAGGTCGGCGTCGACCTCAAGGTCCTGAAGGAGTTTGCCGCGCGCAATCGTACAGAGGGCACGAGCATCTGGGCAAAGCTCGTCGTGCCGTTTTGAAGCCGAACGGACACGCTGGCAGATGAATCGCGCCAGACGGCAGCGCTTTCCAAGGCTGCACGGGGGCATCATGTGCGCTAGCAGCGCTGCACAATTTGCCCCAAGGAGGTCGAGCCAATGAGCATCCGGCAGATCGCCAGAATCGCGGTCAGGCGTTCCGGCACTCGGCAATCTCGATGCGCAGCATGACTCAGTTGCGATGTTCGCCGCGACGCGTTGAACTAACGGAAGCTATCTGTTCTTCCTTGACCAGTTCAATTAACGCTCGTAGCGGGGCGGACGTGAATCTGCTCGAAAAATACAACTGAGGACCTTCGAACTCAGTCCACCAATCATGTAAGACAGGTTGCAACTCGCCGCTTTGCAGGCATGGAGCCAGCCAGTTTTCGAACGTGCCGATGATTCCTCGTCCGCCACAAGCGAGACCGATTGCTGCCGAAACGCCATCCACGCCGACGATGAGCCGTCCAGGCGGATCGACTCTTACGGTTTCGTCGCCGCGCTCGAATTGCCACGCGACGAGGGCACCACTTGAGAAACGCAGCCGTATGCACTCGTGATCCAGTAGGTCGTCCGGATGTCGCGGGGCGCCGCGCGCTGCGAGATATGAGGGTGCCGCGGCCCATGCGATTCGCTGCTGACGGGGTCCGATCGGCACAGCGATAGTGTCCTGCGCCAAATGCTCGCCGTAACGAATCCCGGCATCGCAACCGGCCGCCACAATATCGACGAGCCGGTCGTCCACCATGATTTCCACGCGGACCTCAGGATGTCTTTGCAGGAACCGGTCGATGATGGGCGGCAAGATGTCGACCATCACCGCGCCCGTCACGTTGATCTTGAGAAGGCCCCGTAGCTCGCGCTGGGAGCTTGCAGCGTCGTGCAACGCTGCGCGCGTTTCTGCCAGTAGTGGCGAAATTCGGGCGGCGAGCGCGCGCCCCGTTTCTGTCGGCGTGACGCTGCGTGTGGTGCGAATCAGCAGCGGTACACCCAACTGGGTTTCCAGCTGCACGATCCTTTCGCTGACTGTCGACGAGGACAAGCCGAGCCGGCGAGCCGCGGCCCTGAAGCCGCCGGCCTCCAGTACGGCCAGGAAAATCGACAGTAGATCCAGACTGGATTCGTCATGATTGTTCGGCATGGCGATCAGTCTATTCGGTTCCGGGCGAGTTATCAAAACCCGGCGAACGGACCTAAAGTGATTCCAGACTTTCCTGAGGATCAAAAGATGACAAGCAAAACAATCCTGATTACTGGTGCTAACAAGAGCATTGGTTACGAAACGGCTCGACAACTAGGTCATCTGGGCCACCGGATCTGGCTCGGGTGCCGCGGTATCGCACGCGGCACAGCAGCGGCGGAATCGCTGGTAGCGCAGGGTCATGACGTTCGGTTTCTTTCTATCGATGTGACCCATGACGACAGTGTGCTGGCTGCTGCTGCGCATGTGCAAGACGAGGACGGAAGGCTGGATGTGCTGATCAACAACGCCGGTATTTCAGGAATGGCGCACACGACGCCAAGCCAGCAGCCAATCAGCGACATTCGTGCCGTGTACGAGACCAATGTGTTTGGTCCAGTCCGTGTGACCCAGACGTTTTTGCCACTGCTAAAAGCCGCCGGCCACGGCGTCGTCGTCATGGTGAGCAGCGGACTTGGCTCGCTAGGCTGGCTGTCAGATCCGGATAACCAGTTCTATGGGGTCAACATTCTCGGTTACAACAGTTCCAAGTCGGCACTTAACGCAATTACCGTGGCTTTTGCAAAAGAGTTTGCGTCTTTTGGGATTCGTGTCGATGCCATCGATCCGGGCCACACCGCCACCGACTTCAACAAGCATTCCGGGTATCGCCACGTGGAACAGGCGGCGGCCGGTGTTGTCTGGTTGGCAACCCGCAACCCGTCGGGCATCTCAGGACGGTTCTACTTCGATCAGGAGCAGATTCCGTGGTGATGACCATTTGATCGTGCGCCGCGCCACCAGGCGATAACGCTAGAATTGCGGCTTTACCCCGGAATTTGCCAATGTCTTTTGCCTCGCTTGGCCTGATTGATCCCTTGCTGCGTAATGTGAAGGACCTCCATTACCAGACACCCACGCCAGTGCAGGCCCAGGCGATTCCTGCCGTGCTCAGCGGCAAGGACGTGATGGCTGCGGCACAGACCGGCACTGGCAAAACGGCGGGGTTCGCGTTGCCGCTGTTGCAACAACTGGTGCAACACGGCCCCGCGGTGTCCAGCAACCGCGCGCGTGTTCTGGTGCTGGTGCCCACGCGCGAACTGGCTGAACAAGTGCTGCAAAGCTTTATCGATTACGGCCACGGCCTCGACTTACGATTTCTTGCCGCATACGGCGGTGTGAGTATCAACCCGCAGATGATGACGTTACGCAAAGGCGTGGATGTGCTTGTCGCCACGCCCGGCCGTTTGCTGGATCTGAATCGCCAGAACGCAGTGCAGTTTGACCAGATTCAAACGCTCGTGCTGGATGAAGCCGACCGCATGCTGGATCTGGGCTTTGCGCGCGAACTCAACGCCGTCTTCGCTGCCTTGCCCGCTCGGCGCCAGACCCTGCTGTTCTCCGCTACCTTTACCGATGATATCCGCGCCATGGCCGCCGCCATCCTCCGCAGCCCGGTCAACATCAGTGTCGGCGCGCCCAATGCCACGGCCAGCAAGATCAAGCAATGGGTGGTGCCGGTCGATAAAAAGAACAAGCCTGAGCTCTTCATGCACCTTGTGGCTCAGAACAACTGGGAGCACGCACTGGTGTTCGTCAAAACCCGCAATGGCGTGGATTACCTGGCGGCCATGCTGGACGAAGCGGGTTATTCGATCGACACCATCCACGGCGATAAACCGCAACCCGCTCGCCTGCGTGCGCTCGAACGCTTCAAGACGGGCGAAGTACAGATGCTGGTAGCCACCGACGTAGCTGCGCGCGGGCTGGATATCGACGACCTGCCGCTGGTGATCAACGTCGATCTGCCGATCGTGGCTCAAGACTATGTGCACCGTATCGGCCGTACCGGTCGCGCGGGCGCAAGCGGTATGGCAGTCTCCCTTGTATGCGCCGACGAAGCGCCGCAACTGGCCGCGATTGAAGCGCTGATCCGGCAAACGCTGCGCCGTGAAGAAGAGCCGGGTTTCGAAGCCGAACACCGCGTGCCGCAAACCAGCGCGACGGGACAGATCATCAAGAAACCCAAAAAACCCAAAAAGCCGAAATTGCCGCAAGCTGTGGCGGCCGTCGTGCCGGTGCTCAGCAAAAAGCCGCGACCGCAAGGTGGCAGAAACGATCGCAAGCCTCGGGTTCAACGCGCTGTGACCGGGAGTGACAACACTAGCCTCTCCAGCGCTAACCCGTTCAACGTGCAAAAGCCACGCGGCAAAACCGTCAGCCAGCCGGTTGCGGGTTCCCATGAGTCCGCTGGCAAACCCACCGGTGGCCGCGGTAAACGCCAACCCTGATGTGAGAGGATAATTAACGCCAGCGTTGGAACCGGCTGGCATTTGCGCGAGCGAGGTCGTCTCTGGCGAATGTGTTCGCTGCTCACACGAAACCTTCATCTGATCGGCTAGTCGCGAACTGCCGCTTCAGATCTGAAGTATAAGTTTATGCTTCATATCGCATCCCCTATTTGCCTCGCCAAATGCAAAGGCTAACCTGAGTTTTTTGCCAGAACCATTCGGCATTTTCGACAGGAGTTGCACAATGGAATATGTGAAACTTGGCCGCACAGGTCTCGATGTGTCACGTTTGTGCCTTGGCTGCATGAGCTATGGTGTGCCTGACCGCGGCCCGCATCCATGGTCGCTTGACAACGACGCTGCACGCCCTTTCATCAAACAAGCGCTTGATCTCGGCATCAACTTCTTCGATACGGCTAACGTCTATTCGGACGGCACCAGCGAAGAGATCGTGGGCCGCGCCCTCAAGGATTTCGCAAGCCGCGACGAGATCGTGCTCGCCACTAAGGTCCACGGCCGGATGCGTCCGGGACCGAACGGCGCGGGGTTGTCGCGCAAGGCGATCATGGCGGAAATCGACGCGAGCCTGAGGCGCCTCGGCACTGACTACGTCGATCTGTATCAGATCCACCGCTGGGATGACACCACGCCGATCGAAGAAACAATGGAGGCTTTGCACGATGTCGTCAAAGCTGGCAAAGCGCGTTATATCGGTGCCTCGACCATGTATGCGTGGCAATTTTCCAACGCGCTGCATGTCTCCGAACGCCATGGCTGGACCCGCTTTGTAACGATGCAGAACTACGTGAACCTGCTGTATCGGGAAGAAGAACGCGAGATGTTGCCGCTGTGTGAAAGCGAAGGTATCGGCGTGATACCGTGGAGTCCGCTCGCACGGGGCCGTCTGACGCGTGACTGGAACAGCAGCAGCGCACGCTCGGAGACCGACGAATTCGGCCGCACCCTGTATGCCGCGACCGAAGAGGCAGACCGTCAGATCGTCGAACGGGTGAGCGAGATTGCGACGAAGCGAGGCGTGCCGCGGGCGCAGGTCGCGCTTGCGTGGGTGCTGCAGAAGAAACCGGTCACGGCGCCAATTGTTGGCGCGACCAAGCTGCACCATCTGAGCGATGCGGTCGCGGCCGTCTCGCTTAAATTGACTACGGACGAAATCCAGCTGCTCGAAGAGCGCTATGTGCCGCATGCGGTGACGGGTTTCAAATAGACAGTCCTGCTAGCGCTTGCCATCGGCTCGCTGCGCCTCTCAGCAGCTTGCAGGATGCTGAGCTGACCAAGGATTTCATCAGGGACGCGGTTGAAGTCCACGAATCGCTCGATTCAGGACTTCCTGGTTGTAGCAAGCCCTGAATTGCTGATTGGCCGGCCGCGAAGACGATGCTTGCCGGCTTACTGCTTGAACTTGGCAGGCACTTGCGTCATGTCGATCTTGACGATCTCGCCGAAGTCCTGGGTCTTGCCATCTGGCAGGAACTTCTCGCTGGGCGGGAAGGGGTTCGAGGCCGTGGCCATTGATACCGTGCTCGGCTCGTCCGTGATGCCGAAGTCCGAGTCGTTCGACAGGTAGATCTTGGTCGGATCCGCCGGATCGATCGCCACCCCCTCGACCTTGTCGTGGCCAAAGTACATGCCCTTCGGATCGATGGCAGTGAAGAGCGCGGCATAGTTGAGGAACATTGCCTCGGTGCCGACCGTGATGCCGGCCTTGCTCAGCGCTTGCACAGCGGCAGGCGCGTCAACCGTGCCCGCAAGGTCTTCGATGGTCTTGCCACCCACCGTGAGGCCATTGGTCGAATTGTAGATTACCGCTCCGCCGGCGATGGTGGTGCCTATGAGAGGGGATTTCGGGCCGACATCAGTGGCCTGGCTCAGGTCGAGTTTCCACAGGTTCTTGTCGGCTTTGGCCTTGCCGCTCGCCGTGCCGTCGCTGGTGCCCTCGAAGTTACCGTCCCGCTCGTCAACGATGAACGTGCCGTCTGTGAGCGCCGTGATCTCGCTCACGGCCTGACCCTCGGGATTGCCTGCGCCGTTGGTGTGCAGGGAATACAAATATTCGTGCACGTCGGTTATCGGGTCGGCTAGGGAGACTTTGACGACGCGTGTGATTGCACCCTTGCCGGAGGCGACCGCTGCCGAGCCATTCTTGTCCAATGGTGACTGCATGATGCCAACGAGGTACTTGCCGTCAGGCGTGAGGGTGAGACCTTCCATGCCCTTGTTCGGCTTGCGTTTCTTCAGTTCGCCGGGCAGCGGCAGGTTGTTGCCCGACGAGGCGGTGGAGTAGGGGTTGAGCCGGGAGATCTCCTTGCCGTTCGCGTCGAAGTGAACAATATAGGGTCCATACTCGTCGGAGACCCAGAAGGTGCCGTCGGGCATGGCCACGAGGCCTTCGGGATCGAGCCCGGCCACGCTTGGGGGCAGCGCGTTGCCGTTCAAGTCGTAGATGATCTCGGCAGTGGTTGCCTCGGGATTGACGCGGCCATTCATTGGCGTGCCGTCAGCCAGTGAAAGACCGATGACCCTGGAAACGTCAGCCTTGCCGTTGACGAGTTGAAACAGGGCGATTGCCGGTTGGAATGCCAGATCCGGCTCGATCTTGTTGGTGCCGTCGGGCGCGGTGACGTTGGGACCGCGATCTGTCATGCCGTAGAAATAGCCGGCCCGGTTGGGGGCGGGCGTCAATGCCGAGCCGTAGCCCGTGCCGACGATGGGCACGTTACCCCAACTTGTATACGGAGCAATGGATTGGCTGAAAAGCTGGGTACCTTGCTGAGTGCTGGCGGAACTTGCGGGCGCATCATCGCCGCCGCAGGCGCTGAGCGCCAATATTAACGTCAGGCCCACACACGTCTTATTGTTGAACATCGCCCCGTCTCCTTTTTTTGTCGAGCTGCTGGAAAACGTAAAGCTTATATTTGGTAAATGAAAAGTTTGTGGCAGGAGAAAAAAATACGGGTGTCGGTCCAGCAAACGGATTGACGCATCGAATTGCGTGGACTGCGGTCAGTTCCGCGCCGTATGAAAGGTGATCGCGTAGCCATCCGGATCGCCGGCGACAAAGAAGCGGCCGAAGGGGCCGTCGGCAAGCGGGCTTGGGATCACACCGCCCCGCCCTGCAACGAGGTCGTGCAGCGCATCAGCGTCGGTGCAGGCGATCCAGAGGACCATGCCAACACCAAGTGGCCCCGCTTCGGGAAGCGCGCGCAGGGGCGCTCGCAGCGCCAACCGGACGGGGTCGGTCTTGAAAATGATCGCTCCAGGAGGACAGTGCGTCGAGGCTTCAAAACCGAAAGTTTCGACGTAGGACTTGCGGGACGCAACGAGGTCGCGCACCTGCAAGGCGATGAAGTCGGGGCCGATTGGCTGACTGCAATCAGTCTTTCACGACCGACCGTTTCGGCTCATATGTCTGACGGTGAAGGAAGTCGACGCCGAGTCTGCAACTCTCGGATTCCTGAGCGAAACGCATCATCTGCACGATCCGGTGTTGCATCAGTCGAGTTCAGTGACGGTCGGTTCGTCTAAAGGGACGAAGGTATGCGTTGTGGTCTCGGCGACCAAGCCGCATTGACCCTGCGAACGACAGTCAGGTCGGACAACCTCCCGCCCGGCTGAAACTGATGTTCTCGGATGTCTCCTGGTTTGATTACAACCATGATTGCGCGAACGACGGCATCATCGTGTCGTGTGCGGTTTCAATCGATGACGGATTCGTTCGCTTCGAATGCGACGAATGTGACAGTGATTCAACTCACTTGTCCGTATCCAGCAACATCCCGGCAGTGATCACGGTGCAGTATTCCGGGTCGAGATTGGCAAGCGACATCGCGTGTACGTCGTCCGCGCTTCTCAAGGTGCCATTCCAGTCCCTTCGATCAAACGTAAAGCAGCCATCGGCTACGAGGTAGGTTGTGAAGCCTAGGTTGCCGGCCATGCGAACCGTCGCCTCTACAGAATTATTGGTGATGACGCCCGCTACCACTAGCGTGTCATGGTCTTGAGCGCGAAGCCGCGCTTCCAGATTTGTACCTAGAAACGCATTGTTGGTCGATTTCGGGATCACCGGCTCGCCGGCGACGGGAGTGGCCTCAGGCTTGAAGTCATGCCCGCTCTGCCCGGGTCGATAATGCGAGCCAGGTTCGGTGGAGTCGTGCCGAATGTGCCATACCGGCCAGCCGTTACTCCGCCAGTGCTGAAGCAAACGTGCAATCTGAACTTCCGCAAGCGGATTGTTTCTCTGCCCCCAGCTTGGGTGGTCTATTGCTTTCTGAAGATCCACCAGCAAGAGGAGGGCACCGGCCGGGCGTTGTAAGGCAGTCATTTTGAATTCGGCGTAAGCGGTTGTTGTCGTGGTGCGATCCGATCCTATTCGGACTTTACTGCACGTTGGTCGCGAGCCGGGTTTTCGTTGTCTGATCGGCCCGGTTCGGCCACGAGGCGTCACCCGCCCGCACCGCTGTTCGGCCAATCAGGTGTCGGTTCCACCCTGATTGCGGCCCACTTCGACGAGGGGGTTCCGCTTGTCGGATTTACTGACAGCCTTCTAATACTGATTGATTGCTGAATGTAGAGCTAATTCCGACCACGCAGTCCGTGCGCAGCATACGGGAAGAATCGTATATAAACGCGGCCAATGTCCTTGCTTCCCGCCTTGCCTTTCTTGAGGAGCAAGGAATTCTCTCGCGGGCGCCCAGCCCCGACGACAGGCGCCGTGACTTCTACAAGCTGACAGAGAAGGGGCTGGACCTCATTCCCATCGTGTTCAACATAGTCATTTGGAGTGCGAAGCACGATTCGAAATCGTACGTGCGACGCTGCAAGGAGTTCATCGCTCGATTGAATCGAAACCCCATGGAAGTGAGCGAGGAGGTAAAAGCGCTGGTCCGTGAAGGCGGATGCCTCTTTCCTGAGAGCAAGGAGTGAGCAGTACGGCAAGCACGACCTGTCACGTCGCACGAACGATGTGCACACACCACCGGCTACGACACCTTCAGCGCTTCGAGTCCTCCTCGACGTCCACAGGATTGAAGGAACCGCCGACTACATTGCGCCCCTTCAACAACCCGCAGCCGCAACAGTGATCGAACCCTCTCCCCGATAGCTAGCACCGCTCGGATGGTCGTGCACTTATTAATCCCTGCTCTTTACACGTAAATGACCGTTGTGGCGCGCGCCGACCGTTCGTTCGTGGCCCGCAGCCCAAACGCCCATTGCGCCAGTGCCCACCTTGCTTTGTGGCCGGCAGGCGCCGCAAAACGCAAGCGGCTCTTCACTCGTACCGCCAGAAAAGAGACCGCCCTGTACGTCGGTCGGCTATCATGCGTGTCCTCTTCGAAGTAACTCCTTATGATTTCCGTCCGTAATGTCACCCTGCGCCGCGGCGTCAATGTCGTACTCGACAGCGCGTCCGTCACCTTCACTCCCGGCGAAAAGATTGGCCTTGTCGGCCGCAATGGTGCCGGCAAGTCGTCATTCTTCGGCCTTCTCAACGGCACGCTGCACGAAGACGGCGGCGAGTTCTCGATTCCTGCTACGTGGAAGATGGGCCAGGTCGCGCAGGAGATGCCGGAGACCGAGCAGAGTGCGACGGACTTCGTAGTCGACGGTGACACTGTGCTACTGGCCGCGCAGGCCGAAGTGGCGGCCGCCGAGGCGAGCGACGATGGCATGCGCATGGCGCACGCCTACATGGAGCTGCACGATGCTGGCGCACACGATGCCCCCGCACGGGCCGAAGCGCTGATCCAGGGCTTGGGCTTCAGCGCTGCGCAGCTTAGCCAGCCGGTCAACAGTTTCTCCGGCGGCTGGCGCATGCGACTGCAACTGGCGCGCGCGCTCATGTGCCCGTCCGACTTGCTGTTGCTCGACGAACCGACCAATCACCTCGACCTCGACGCACTGGTCTGGCTGGAAGCGTGGCTCAAGCGCTACCAGGGAACCATGGTCGTGATCAGCCACGATCGCGAATTCCTCGACGCGGTGACGCAGGTGACGGTGCACGTCGACAACGCCAAGCTCGTGCGTTATGGCGGCAACTACAGCAAGTTCGAAGAGATGCGCGCCGAGCAGATGTTGCTGCAGCAGGCCTCGATGGCCAAGCAGGCAGACAAGATCGCCCACCTGCAGAAGTTCATCGACCGTTTCAAGGCCACGGCCTCGAAGGCGAAGCAGGCGCAGAGCCGGGTCAAGGCGCTCGAACGCATGGAAAAGATCGCCCCGGTGCTTGCCGATGCGGAGTTCACCTTCGAGTTCAAGGAGCCGCTCAACGTCCCGAACCCGCTGTTGTCGATGCTGGACGCAAGCTTCGGCTATCCGGCGCCAAGCGACGCGACGCCGGGCACGCCGCCGACGGTCATCGTGCGGGGCATCAACCGGTCCGTGCTGGCCGGGCAGCGCATCGGCATTCTCGGTGCCAACGGCCAGGGCAAGTCCACGCTGGTGAAAACGGTGGCGCACGAGCTGGCGCCTATTGCGGGCGAAATCAGCGAAGGCAAGGGCCTTAACATCGGGTACTTCGCTCAGCAGGAGCTCGACGTGCTGCGTCCTCTCGACACGCCGCTGGAACACATGATCCGCCTCGCCAAGGA